>JAPLJU010000066.1 GCA_026388445.1 Deltaproteobacteria bacterium | reverse complement strand
GGTTGCCCTGTTTATTGCCCAGGAGTTCATCGCCGAGGGAGGACCGGAAAACCTCTATCTTCGGAAAATCGTTTTCTTTGTAACCTTCGACGAGGATGATGTCCGCATCCTCCACGTATCTGTCACGGATCTCATCGATTGTGTAATCCCGATCGACATCTCTGATCAGGGCTACTTTTTTCGGTGAAGCCAGAACGGTCAGCCGGGCTCCGGCCTCCCTGTGCCGCCAGCTGTCCTTGCCCGGATGATCGATGTCGAATCCATGCAGGTTGTGTTTGATGGTGGCCACACGGTAGCCCCGGGCCGCGAGTTCCTTGATCATCTTTTCAATCAGGGTCGTCTTGCCGGTGTTTGATCGACCGACGATCGAAATAATGGGTATCATTCTCTTCTTCACCGTTCTCTGCCTATGACGCTGTTTTTATACCGGCGGGAAGCATAACATGTCATTTCTACTCGCTATTTTTAACCGACTTCGGAAAAATGGTCAAGGACCTTATCCCCTGCTCCACCGGGGGGCGGCAGAGATTCGCCTTGAAAAAAGAGCCGGTCTTTGATAATTTTCTGGGATGGATGATATCTTGTTTTCTCTTCAAGGACTCTCCCTTAGAGATTCTCATCAAGGAACCTTTTTACCCCACATTTGTCATCACGTCACGCATGAAATAAATTTGACAGCGCCCTGCTCCACGAAGGAGGTTTGAGCATGAAACAAGTTTTTTGGCTTTCTCTGCTGGTTCTCTCGACGCTTCTTCTTTCCCCATTAGACATGAGGGCTGCGGGTCCTCCGCCGGTTGGTGGAACACTTCCGGATTTTACACTTCCACTGCCGGGAAGCAGCACCGAGCGGGATTACCTCGGGCTCAGTTCACGCGGCAATTTCACAGTTCCCGACATCAAGGCGAAGGTCGTTCTCATCGAGGTCCTGAGTATGTACTGCCCCTTCTGCCAGAAAGAGGCCCCGATTGTGAACCGGCTCTACGAGGCCATCGAAGGCAATCCCGGCCATAAGGGGAAGATCAAGCTGATCGGCATCGGTGTCGGAAATTCGGCCTACGAGCTGGATGTTTTCCGAAAACGATACAACGTGCCCTTCCCGCTCTTCCCGGACGCCGATTTCACGCTCCACAAGCAGCTCGGTGAAACGAGAACACCCTACTTCATCGCCGTTCGGATCAACGAGGACAGGACCCACAAGGTTGTCTACTCGAAAGCCGGCAGCCTCGGAGAGGTCACGCCCTTCATCGAAAACCTGGTTAAGCTTTCCGGCTTGAAATAGGAGGCGACAGATGAAAAGGGCTTTTTACGCCGGACTCTTTCTCGCCATGGCCGTTCTGGTGATGGCCCCGTCCCCGGTCATGGCTCAGACAAAATCGGAAGCCTACAAGGACAATATCTACAATACCGGTACCCTGAAACCCAGGGACAGCGAATTGAAAGGAGCGGTGGGGCAGAGGGCCCCCGACTTCACCCTGCCCGCGGTCGCAGGCGGGAAGGTCACGCTTACCCAGTACCGGGGGAAGAAAAACGTGGTCCTTTCCTTTGTGCCGGCAGCCTGGACGCCCGTGTGCTCCGACCAATGGCCGGGATACAACATCGCAAAGGATATCTTTGACGCCCATGACAGCATCCTGCTCGGTATCACCGTGGACAACATCCCCACGCTTTTCGCCTGGACGAACCAGATGGGACAACTGTGGTTCCCTGTGCTCTCGGACTTTTACCCTCACGGCAAAGTGGCCCGGACATACGGTGTTCTGCGTTCCGACGGAACCACCGAGCGGGCCCTTTTCGTCATCGACAAGACAGGGGTGATCCGCTACATTGACGTCCATGACATCAACAAAAGACCCCCTCTCGAGAACCTCGTCCGGGAGCTTGAAAAACTGAAGTAGGTCAATACTTTAGGGTTTGATAAATATTGCTTGACAGTGGAAAGACCAGATATTATAGAGAAACGCCATTTTAAGGGGCCTTTACATCTACCCGGGTAGACAGCGTCTACCCTGTCAAAAACCTCACCCGTTTGGCTCTCCGATCCACCGCTTCTAAAGAGGAGGCTCCATGAAGGGTGGACGATGGGTATGGCTGGAAACGGTCATGCCTCCCGTGTTTGGAAAGGAGAAGAAATAGACAGCTTTTAGGAAAGGAGCGCATCGTCATGGACGTCACCAGAAGAGGTTTCTTGAAGATCTCCGGTGCAGCGCTCGCGGCGAGCGGCATGGGCATCAGCCTCAGGCCCGTTTCCGCCCACGCGCAGCCCCTGAAGATCCAGTACACCAAAGAGACCACCACGATCTGCTGTTATTGCTCCGTGGGATGCGGCATTATCGTTTCGACACGGGACGGTAAGGTCGTCAATACCGAGGGAGACCCCGATCACCCCATCAACCAGGGGACGCTCTGTCCCAAGGGTGGTTCCATCTACCAGATGGCCAACAACAAAAACCGCCTGGACAAGCCTCTCTACCGGGCACCCTACTCCACGGAATGGCAGGAAATGGAGTGGGAATGGGCGCTGGACAAAATTGCCAACAACATCAAGAAAAGCCGCGACAAGAGCTTCAGATTCAAGAACGAGAAGGGCGAGGTGGTCAACCGCACGGAAGGTATCGCCTCCGTCGGAAGTGCCGCCCTTGACAATGAGGAGTGCTGGCTTTATCAAAAATTCCTGAGGGGGTTAGGTCTGGTCTACATCGAGCACCAGGCCCGTATCTGACACAGCGCCACGGTACCGGCTCTGGCAGAGTCGTTCGGACGCGGTGCGATGACGAACCACTGGATCGATTTCCAGTGGAGCGATGTGATTCTCATCATGGGGGCCAACCCCGCTTCCAACCACCCCATCGCCTTCAAGTGGATCACCAAGGCCGTGGAGAAGGGTGCGAAGCTGATCTGCGTCGACCCCCGCTTCACCCAGTCGGCCGCGAAGGCCCACATCTACGCGCCCATGCGCTCGGGGACGGACATCGCCATTCTCGGCGGCATGATCAAGTACATCCTGGAAAACAGGCTCTATTTTGAAGAATACGTCAAGAACTACACCAACGCCACGTTCCTGGTGAACCCTGCCTTCAAGCTTCCCGGCGACAACAAGGGCGTTTTTTCGGGGTTGACCGGAAGAAAGTACGACAAGACGACCTGGAGCTACCAGACGGACGCCAACGGCGTCATCAAGAAGGATCCCACCATGAAGGATCCCCGCTGCGTCTTCCAGCTCCTGAGGAGACACTATTCAAGGTACAACCCGGACCTCGTCAGCCGGATCACGGGAACGCCGAAGGACAGGATCCTGGAGGTGTACAGGGAGTACGCCAAGACGGGGGTACCCGGCAAGGCGGGCAACGTCCTCTACGCCATGGGCTGGACCCAGCACACGGTGGGCGTCCAGAATATCCGCACCATGTGCATCATTCAGCTTTTGCTCGGCAACATCGGCATCGCCGGCGGCGGCGTCCAGGCCATGAGGGGCGAATCCAACGTCCAGGGCTCGACAGACCAGGGACTTCTCTTCCACATCTGGCCCGGGTATCTCCCCATTCCGCGGGGCTCGATATCCAATTTGAAGGCCTACAACGAAAAGATCACCCCGAAGACGATGGAGAAGAAAAGCCTCAACTGGCCGAAGAACCTGCCCAAGTATTCGGCAAGCTTTTTGCGCTCCATGTACGGCATGAACGCCTCTCTGGAAGAGGCCTACAAATACCTTCCCAAGTGCGATGACGGGGTGGACTATTCCTGGCTCACCCTCTTCGACCAGATGCACAAGGGGAAATTTACGGGCTTCTTCGCCTGGGGCATGAACCCGGCGGCAAGCGGGGCGAGCTCTAACAAGGTGAGAGCAGCCCTCTCGACACTCGACTGGATGGTCAACGTCAACCTCTACGACAACGAAACCGGTTCCTTCTGGCGAGGGCCCGGCAAGGATCCCGCGCAGATCAAGACCGAGGTCTTCATGCTCCCCTGCGCCTCTTCCGTGGAGAAGGAAGGGAGCATCACCAACAGCGGCCGCTGGATGCAGTGGCGCTACAAGGCCGTGGAGGCCGTGGGAATCGCCCTCCCGGACGGTGACATCATGGCGGAGCTCTATTTCAAGGTCAAGGCGCTCTACCAGAAGGAGGGCGGTCCGAACGCGGGGGCCGTCACGAAGCTGACATGGAATTACGGGAAGTTCGCGGCCGACGGCAAGTACCATTTGGACGTGCACGCCATCGCCAAGGAGATCAACGGCTACTTCCTCGCGGACAAGGTCCTCGACGATCCCGTTAAAAAAGAAAAACGACTATTCAAAAAAGGACAGCTCGTTCCGACCTTTGCCTTCCTGCAGGATGACGGTTCCACCTCCTCGGGCGACTGGGTTTACTGCGGCTCTTACACCGATGCCGGCAACATGGCAGCCCGGAGGGGGAAGAAGGACCCCACGGGCATGGGCCTCTACCCCGAGTGGTCCTGGTCCTGGCCGGTCAACCGCAGGATCATCTACAACGGAGCTTCCGTCCATCCTCAGACGGGCAAGCCCTGGGATCCGAAACACCCCGTCATCGCCTGGGACGGTACCAAGTGGACGGGGGACGTGCCCGACGGCGTCGGGGAGCCCGGCTCCGGCAGGCCGCCCTTCATTATGAAGCCCGACGGTGTCGCGAGCCTCTACGGTCCGGGCCTGGCCGACGGTCCGTTCCCGGAACACTACGAACCGCTGGAGTGCCCGATCGAGAAGAACCTCCTTTCAGCCCAGTACAACAACCCCACCGTCAAGCGGTGGGAAGAGAAGGGAGTGGGCACGGAGCACGACACGATCGCCACCTGCGACCCAAGGTTCCCCTTCATTTGCAGCACCTATCGAGTAACCGAGCACTGGCAGACAGGTGTGCAGACCCGGTGGGTGCCCTGGCTTGCGGAGATGCAGCCCGGCATGTTTGTCGAGATCGGCGAGGAACTGGCCAAGGAAAGGGGCTTCAAAAACGGCGAAATAGTCATCGTCAAGTCCTCACGGGGTGAAGTGGAGGCCGTGGCTATCGTCACACCGAGATTCAAGCCCTTCGACATCGACGGAAACATCATTCACCAGGTCGGTATCCCCTGGCACTACGGGTGGGTCACAACGGCAGACCGCAAATACAACGCCAACGACAAGAAGCCGGAGATCTTCACCTTCGGTGACTCGGCCAATCTCCTGACGCCTTATGCCGGCGACCCCAACACGATGATCCCGGAAAGCAAGGCCTTCATGGTGAATGTTGTGCGGAAGGGGGTGAAGTAACATGGCAGAGATGATCAAATTATACGACGACGCAAAATGCACGGCCTGCAGGGGCTGCCAGCTCGCCTGCAAGCAATGGAACGAGAAAAAGGCGAAGCAGACGACGAATTACGGCTCTTACCAGAACCCGCCCACGCTTCAGTCCAACACCTACATGATCATCCACTTCCAGGATGTGAAAGACACCAAGGGCAACGTCAAGTGGATCTTCCGGAAGGAGTCCTGCATGCATTGCGCCGACGCGGCCTGCGTGACGGCCTGCCCGACGGGTGCCCTCTACCACACGGAATTCGGAACGGTGGGTCTCAACCCTGATCGGTGCATCGGCTGCAAGAACTGCGTTGCCGCCTGCCCCTTCGAGGTTCCCAAGTACGAGCAGGAAACCGACAGGGTGTACAAGTGCGACATGTGCGAAAGCCGCCTGCGCAACAACCTCACCCCGGCCTGCGTCAAGGCCTGCCCGACGGGCGCCCTCAAGTGGGGCGAGAAGGATGCCATGATCAAGGTCGCGGCAGACCGTGTAAAGGAACTGGGCGGCGACGCGAACACTTACGGAGACCAATACGTCAGCGGCACGCACTTCATGTACGTCCTTCAGGAAAAGCAACCCGTTTACGCTGCCCTGGCCCAGAATCCGAAGGTGCCGCTTGCCGTCGTGGCATGGAAGAACCTGCTCAATCCTCTGAGCCTTCTCGCGGCCGGGGGTATTGTCGTGGGATCTTTCCTGCACTATCTCATCCACGGGCCCAAGTTGCCGGATGAAACCGGTGAAACCACCAAAAAAGCGGAAGGGGGTGAATAGCGATGATGGAAGTCAAAGAAGGTATGATCAAGGCGACGGATGCCTTTGAGAGACTCGTTCACTGGACGCTGGCGATCTCCTGCATCATCCTGTTCATCACAGGGCTCGGGATGATGTTTCACTCCCTGAACTTTATCGGGGATTTCATGGGGGGTCTCAAAAGCCTGAAATACGTTCACAACATCATGGGGCTCATCTTTGGCTTCTCTATGATCTTCACGATCAGCATGTGGTGGAAGGAGGCGGGTGTCTTCGATCTCCCCGCTGACTGGCAATGGATCAAAGTGGCCGGCGGCTATCTCTGGCATGTGGACAAGGTTCCCGAGATCGGCAAGTATAACCCCGGTCAGAAGATGTTTTTCCTGGCCGTGGCCGGCTGCGGCATCCTTATGCTCGCCACAGGACTTCTCATGATGTTCCAGCCCGAGTTCCTGCCCATGTGGATCCTCCGGTGGATGTATCCCCTCCACGCACTTGGATTCTTCACGCTTTTTGCCTTCTTTTTCGTTCATATCTATCTGGGAACCATCGGAAACCCCGGTTCCTTCCAGGCCATGGTCCACGGCTGGGTCAGCCCGGGATGGGCGAAAAAGCAGCATCCCAAATGGCTCAAGGAAATGGAGGAGCACGGAACGCTCAAGATATACGGCGGGGAAAAGAAGAAGGATACCCCAAGCCACTGAAGTCGGGCGTAAAATCTTGCCATCAAAAAGACCTGCCGGAATCCGGCAGGTCTTTTTTCCCTCAATTCACTTCAGAAAGAACGGTCGTAAAAAACCTTCCCGTCAAAAAGTCAGGACGGTGTGGACCCGCGGTTTTTATTTCACGATTCTGAATATCTCCTTGAACCGGGGGTCCTCTGCCGTCCTGGCAAGTTCGAAAAGAACGATCTCCGTGCTCGACAGTTTCACCCCTTCCTGGATCATCCGCTCGAGGGCGATTTCCCTGTTCCTCGGCGTCCGCGACGAGACCGCATCGGCCGCCACGTGGACTTCGTAGCCGCGCTCCAGGAGGTCCATGACGGTCTGGTACACGCACACATGGGCCTCGATACCCGAAACGATGACCTGCTTCCTCGTCAAACCCTTCAGATGCCTCATGATATTTTCGTTCCCCAGACAGCTGAACTCCCCTTTCGTGAAGGGTTGAACGCCTGCGGTGAGACTTACGATTTCCGGAATCGTGGTCCCTATCTTTATCTGCTCGGTGATGATCATCGGGACTTTGAAAACCATCGCCCCCGAAACGAGTTTCTTCAGGTTCTCCAGGAGGAAGAGTTTGTCGTGCATGGACTCATAGAGATTACCCTGGACATCGATCACAAAAAGCACGCTCTGATCAGCGGTGAGCATATGGTTTTCCTTTCTGCGCAAGAGGCTTGAGGCTTCGGGCGGCAGTCATAAGATTTCGGACCGGAGGCCCCATCTCACCACTCGCCACTGGCATTGTTGCCCTTCGCCCTTTGCTCTATTCTATGATTATCTCTTCCAGGGACCTCTTCGGCACATGGTGGCAACCCCCGGCATCCCGCCAGTACCTGACATTCCCTTCAGGTCCCATCTTCTCGATGACGACGGTTTCCCTGGGTTTTCCCAGCGCCAGTACAAGGAGGATATCATAACGAAGGGGAATATTCAGGGCCTCGCGGAGCTTTTCCCGCTGGATGGAGGCAATCATGCATCCGCCAAGACCATTCTCGACGGCACCGAGCAGAATACTCTGGGCGGCGATCCCGTGATCACAGACGACATTTTTTGCAATCTCCGTATCGCCCAGCATGATGATATAGGCTGACGGTCTCTCTCCTTCGGTGGGACCCGGCCAGTCCTTCAGATAACCCGCCCAGGCCAGATGTTCGAAAATCAGGGCGTTCTTCTTTCGCTCGCAGGACAGGACATACTTGAGGGGCTGCATGTTGGCCGCCGAGGCCGACAGTCTCGCCAGATCCACCAATTCCCGAAGGGCCTCGAGAGAAACGGGGACATCCTCGTAAAACCGCCTGTAACTTCGATTTTTTGTGACGAGTTCTTTGATCATGTGTGCTCCTTTCGACCCAATAGGCGTCAGGCATCAGGCATGAGGTTTCGAGTCAGAGGCCCGATCTCACCACTACCCACTCGCCACTGCTTTTGTTGCCCTTAGCCTTTCGCTTTCGTTAATTCAAACCATCGTTGATCCGCAAGTACGACCGATGTCTCGACCTGCCTTTCGGAGACATGCCAGTAGTTCCGGAGCAACCCATCCTTCTCACTCAGCGGAACGGATTTGAAGCCATACTTTTCGTAGAAGTGAACGGCCCATGCGGCATCTGCCCAGGTCCCGAGAAGAATCGGTCGGTCCGTCCGGAGGCAAAGCGCGGACAGCAGCTTCCCCCCGATACCGCGCCGCTGCCTTGCCGGGAAGACATAGGCATGGCGGATCAGGCTCACATCCCGAACGTGCTGTATCCCCATGACGCCGATGAGCACGCCCTCCTCCTCGTATACGAAGAAACAAACGCCCTCCGCTATCTCACGACGGAGTTCTTTCTCCGTCATGTACGGGTCCTTCCAGCAATCCGGGGGGATGACGCCTTGATAAGCCCGGGCTGCTTTAGTGATCACGGCATAGATCGATTTGAAATCTTCCTCGGCACACCGGTGGATCCCGGTCATCTCTCCCCCCCTCGATTTCAAGAAAGGTGAACGGAAGGATAGTCAAAACCGTACCGGTCGTAGTATAATGAAAATCATGAAAAAGGTCATCGTAAAAAATTCAACGGCCGACAAAATCACATCCGGATTTCCCTGGATATACCGAAACGAGATCATGGCCATTGAGGAGCCCGTCGAACCGGGGGAGTTGGTACGCCTTCACGCCCGGGGAGATGCGTTCCTGGGCATCGGCTATATCAATCCGCTCAGCCAGATAACCGCCAGGATCCTCTCCCGGGAGGATCGGCCCATAGACACGGAATTTCTAACCGGAAAAATTTCAAAAGCTCTTCAGAAAAGACTTGAGCTTCCGAAGGTCACCACCGCATACCGGCTGATCCACGCGGAGGCCGATGAACTGCCGGGCCTCGTGGTCGATCACTACGCGGGCTACCTGGCGGTGCAAATCAACACAGCGGGCATGGAGAGGCTGCGACCATTGATCCTGTCATGCCTTGTTGAAACCGTGCAGCCCGTCGGGATCTATGAAAAATCGGAGGAGAAATTCAGGGCTAAGGAGGGGCTGACCACAGAGGAAAAGACGCTTCACGGCCATATCCCCGAGAGCATCCTCATCGAGGAGCATGGTGCCCGATTCATTGTTCGGTTGAAAGAAAGCCAGAAAACGGGTTTTTACCTCGACCAGAGACGAAACCGCCAGAGGGTCATCTCATACGTCAAGGCGGGTTTCGACGTCCTTGATCTTTTTTCAAACACCGGCGGGTTCGGCATCCATGCCGCCCTCCGGGGCGCCCGTTCCGTCAGGCTCGTGGACATCTCGGCGGCCGCTCTCAAGCAGGCTGAAGAAAATATCCGCCTCAACCAATTAAAAGGCGTGGAAACAGCCCGGTCAGATGCCTTCAACTATATAAGAGAAGCTTACGCAAAGGGCAGGTTCTTTGATCTCATCATTATCGACCCGCCGTCCTTCGCCCAGACCAGGCGAACGAAGGAGAGCGCAAGCCGCGCTTTCAGGCAGCTGATCTCGGGATGCCTCCGGCTGCTTCGAGGGGGAGGGGTTCTCGCCGTCTTTTCCTGTTCCCAGGCGGTTGCCATGGAGGACCTGAAGGAGGCATCCCTGAAGGCGTCCGGAGACACCGGATCACGGCTCGATATCCTCGATTATCTGCTCCAGGATACCGATCATCCCGTCCGGCTTCATATTCCTAACTCCCTCTATCTCAAAGGACTTTTGATCCGCAAAGAGATGTAATGACCAGGGCCGTTCTTCCCGATGATCCCGGCGCGACATGCCAAATAAGAGCTTGAACTTGGAGCAGAAAGGATATATAGGTTCCTCTCTTCAAAAAGGGACCTCGACGGGATTTGCACGGGATCCCCAATTCAGATGAGGAGGCGCATCGGCGAATGGCCAGAGATCTGAAAAGAGTGCTGGAAACCATAGAGCGCTACAAGGAAGGTAATCCGCACTACAAGGAGTTGCTTGAAATACTCGGTGAAATCCTGATCCTCCGGGAAGAGTATCGAAGAAAAGTACAGAAGAGTATTTTCCCGGTTCAGGATGAGCTCATCGACGCAAAGCTCCAAGGGGGTCTGCCGATTATCGATTTCGGGGCGAGTGGTATCGATCTGACCGAACCCAGGAATTTTTTTATGAAACTTCTCGAAATCGGCAAGGCGAAAAATCCCGAGGAGACCGGCGAGATCCTGAAGGATCTCGAAGACGGCGCCCTGGATTATGAAAAACTGGTCTACGATGCCTTCACGCAGCCGGGAGAAGACGAGTCTCCCGAAAGTATCGAGGAGGAATCCTTCGATCTGCTTCGTTTTTTCATCGAGGAGAGCCTGAGGCCCGCCTTCGAGTTCGTTGCCGAACAATACGGCGAGAAGATATCGAAATCAAGCTGGCAGGAGGGTTACTGCCCGACCTGCGGCAGGATACCCAAAATCGGGGAACTGCGCGAGGAGGAAGGAAGGCGATTCCTTTTCTGCAATCAGTGCGGCACCCGCTGGCATTACAAGCGCGTCAAATGTCCCTTCTGTGGAAACGAGGAGCAGCAATCCCTGGCCTATTTTTCCGTGGAGGGAGAAGAGAAGTACCGGGTCGATGTCTGTGATGCCTGCAAGCGATACATCAAAACCGTAGATTTCAGGTCGCAGACGGAAGAGCCCGACCTGGACCTGGAAGATATCGCCACCCTTCATCTGGATATCCTGGCCCACGAAGAGGGGTATCAATGAGGCGCATCGCGCCCGGCCCTTCGTGCCACAGGCCTCAGTGGCGAGTGATTAGTGGTGAGATAGGACCAAAGGCCCCTCAACCTTCGCGCTGAACTTCCAACCCTAGATGATTTGACTTTCGCCTTCAGCCTTATGCCCTTTGCCTTTAGCCTTTAGCCTTTTTTGTATGAACGACCGAGACATTGTCAAAATTATCCGCATCCTGAAGGCACAACTGAAAAAGTGGCAACTGCCAATCACAACCGCCCTTGCGGAGGGGAAGAGCGATCCCTTCAAAATTCTCATCTCCACGGTCCTGAGTTCCAGGACAAAGGATGAGGTCACGGCCGCTGCAACGGAGAGGCTCTTCGCATTGGTCTCCACTCCTGAAAAAATGCTGAAACTCTCAGAGGAAACGATTGCCCGAGCCATCTACCCTGTCGGTTTCTATCGGAGTAAAAGCCGTCACGTCCGGGAGACCTGCCGCGCCCTCATCGAGCACTTCCACTCAAGGGTTCCGGACCGGCTCGAGGATCTTCTGACCCTGAAGGGGGTGGGGAGGAAAACGGCCAATCTCGTTCTCGCCCTGGCCCATCAAAAGGACGGCCTTTGTGTCGACACGCATGTCCACCGGATCTCAAACCGCCTCGGATATGTGGTGACGAAGTCGCCGAAAGAAACGGAATTCGCCCTCAGGGGAAAACTCCCGAGAAGATACTGGATCATTTTCAACACCCTCCTGGTGGCCCACGGGCAGAACATCTGCAGACCCGTCTCCCCCCTGTGCAGCCGCTGCCCCATTTACGACTACTGTGACCGAAGGGGGGTTACAAGGAGTCGTTGAAAATACCTCTTTTCGCAACTGACATTCAATCCTTTTCGGCTATTCGATTCGACTGAAATTGAGACTGCTGGCTTGGATCTAAATTGAAAATCATCTCGCATTTCATTCTGATGACCGCTCTGAATGCTTTTCTTGTTCTGGATTAAATCCTAATCTGATTCTCACCTTCTTCTACGTTTCATTAATTTTTCAAGTTCGATCGCGACGCACGGAACAAAGGCCAGGACGGTGCAGATCAGAAGCTCGCCGGCCGTCAGGGGTTTCGTGTCGAAAATGGGGTTCAGGGAAGGCACGTAGATCACCACGAGCTGCAGCAGCACACCCAGAATCACGGCCCCCAGCATGGCCTTGTTGCTGAAGATCCCCAGCTTGAACAGGGATTCCTTTTCCGAGCGGACCGCCAGGGCTATTGTCAGCTGGCTCCAGACGATGACCGTGAAGACCATGGTCTCCCAGTCCTCATTGCCCGCCGATATCTCCCAGTACTGAACACCGATGCAGATGACCGCCATGAGCAGGCCCACCCAGATGCAGAAAATGCCCAGCCCGTGGGCAAAGATGCCTTCCTGCGGGTCCCGCGGCGGCCGACTCATCACCTCGCCCTCGGCGGGCTCTACGGCCAGGGCGAGGGCCGGAAGGCTGTCCGTCACGAGGTTCATCCAGAGGATCTGGATCGGCATCAGGGGCAGCGGCAGCCCCAGGAGCGGGGCCAAAAAGAGCGTCAGGACCTCGCCGGAATTGCAGGACAGGAGGTACTTGATGAACTTCCGGATGTTGTCGTAGATCATCCGGCCTTCCTGGATGGCCTTCACGATCGTGGCGAAGTTATCGTCCAGCAGGATCATGTGGGCGGCTTCCTTCGAAACATCCGTCCCCGTGATGCCCATGGCGATCCCGATGTTGGCCCGCTTGAGCGCCGGGGCGTCGTTCACGCCATCGCCCGTCATCGCCACGCACTGCCCCTTGTCCTGGAGGGCCTTCACGATCTTGAGCTTCTGTTCTGGGATCACTCGGGCGTAGACCCGAATGTCCAACACCTGCTTCTCAAAGTCCTCGAGGGAAAGCCTGTCCAGGTCCCGGCAGGTCATCACGGTCGCCCCTTCTTCGATGATCCCGATGCGCCG
>JAPLJU010000286.1 GCA_026388445.1 Deltaproteobacteria bacterium | reverse complement strand
GTATTGATCCTGAGATCATAATAGGTGTAATCGCTCTTGATCTGCCACAGGGCATCCGTCGCGATCTTCGTCACCGTGGCGGTCCCGGCCAGCGCGATTCCGTTCGATGCAAACTGGGTTTTCAGCGCACTCGTGAGGATGCCGCTGTTCAGGTCCGCTTGATAAGAAGATCCCGAGGCCAGCGTAAACTGAGGTTCAAGCTGCCGCCCCGGCAGGTCCGGCAGGTTGTAGATGAGGGCATCGTAGACGAAATCGCTCACTGCCCCCAATTCGCGGGTCGGCGTGGCATCGTCGCTCACATCCCCTGTGGGAAGCAGCGTTCGGTCGTTGTTGCCGTCAAAGCCCGGGGTGGCATCCCCGATATAGCCCTCGATCAGGAGATGCTTGATGACGCTCGCCAGATACTTCGGTTCCTCGAGATTAAGGATGTCCCCGAAATCCGGCCATGGGGCGCCGGTAAATTCGTTGGTGAGGGTGTGACACCACACATCCCCTGCCACGTGGGTGGGGAACCCGTACGCCCATGCGAGGATCTGGAGCTTTTCAGTTTCAGAATACTTGGTGTCCAGTTGGGCTTTCCATGCCATATCCAGCACATGCCCGACCCAGATTCCGGTGGACTCGGGGTGGAGGACAGACTGACCCATGATCAGTTCCGGGAATCCGTCAGGGCCGACGGCGCCGGCGTAGTAGAAGGCGGGATATTTCTTGAGAGCCTCAATGATTCTGGGGTGCACGTCATACTGGTTCCCGGCGATGGTGATCTTTCCGTCCTCGATGAGATCGTTGCGCACGTCCTGGGCGATCTCGATGTGGACATAGGGCTTCCACCCAACCGCCGCAAGCGGATTTTGAGCGTCCGCCTGGTAGACATGCTCCCATCCCATGAGGTGCCCCGCCTCATGAGCGACGTAACCGGCCAGAGCAGATCCATAGTCTGCAGCGCTTTGCACGGTGGTTTCCAGCAGATCGGTAAAGATGAAGGCGATGTCGCCCGGATCCACGTTGCCCTTGTCGATTTTCTCGGAGAGTCCGATGAAAGGGCCATATTCGGCAAAGGCCTTGGCGTCTCCGCCGATGTAGATCGTCGAGTAGTCGCTTGCTCTTAAAGGTTCATCCGCTGTGAAGACAAGACCGGAATCTGAAAACGCTTCTTGCAGTGAATCCAGGATCGAAGCGATGATGGCTCCCTCCTGGCCCTTCAAGGAATCGGGAGCTTCGAAGACCGGCACCTCAATGTCTGCAACCGTGACAGGCCCTTCATAGGTAATGTCCGCGGCGCCATCAAAATCCAGGAAGAAGACCTGGGCTGCGAGGGGGGTTGTGCTCCCCGATGCCGCTGGAGAGAGATCCGCCTGCGTCTGGCTTTGGGCGATTGATTCATCGGCAATCTCGACGAGCCCGGCCACGTTTCCGCTTTCCGCGTTTTGAAGAGGCAGGTCGTCGTTCGCAGCGCCGGTTGTCACAAACTTGAGGTCTGCGGACAAGAGCATCCGCGGCTCTAGAGGTTCGAGGATGGCTTTCTTTTTCCGCTTCCTGATAGTCACCTCCTCATTTCTTTTCAGAAACCTCTTGATCTTCCTTTTGAGACTCATGGATGACCTCCTCGCGTCAATAAGTGCAATGGAACCTGACTGAGGTGACCAGAATTAAAATATGCGGGCTTTGTGAGATAGAACATGCCATAGCCGCCGCTACAATGGGTGCTGACTACCTT
>JAPLJU010000142.1 GCA_026388445.1 Deltaproteobacteria bacterium | reverse complement strand
AGGAAAAGGAGATTCGCATCGCGGAGCACATTATGGACAAGCAGGTCGTCGATATCAACGGCGCCAAGGTGGTGCCGGTCAACGATGTCCAGCTCGGCCAGGTGAGGGATCAGTTCGGATTGCTCGCCATAGACGTGGGCTTCGGCGGCCTCATTCGACGTCTCGGTTTCGGGCGGGCCAAGAGGGGCGCACTCATCCCGTGGCACTACCTCAAGCCTCTCGAGCCCGGCCTCGACCGCCTCACGCTGACGATCACCCGTAAGAGCCTGGTAGATATGCACCCGGTGGATATGGCCGAGATCGTCTCTCAGCTCTCCATGCAGGAGCGGTCCGACCTCCTCAGCACCTTCGACAAGGAAACAACCGGGGAGATCATCCATGAGCTTGATGAAGAGACCCGCGCGAACATCATCAAGCAGATGAATCCCGAGGAAGCAGCCGATGTCCTCGAGGCCATGAACCCCGACGAGGCGGCCGACATCCTGGGTGACCTGCCGGACAAGAAAGCGGATGAAATCATCGGCCTCATGGAGAAGGACGAGGCCGAAGAAGTCATCGAGCTTCTGGAGCATGATGAAGACACAGCGGGCGGACTCATGACAACGGAATACGTCTCCTTCCCGCCCGACATGACGGCCGGGGAAGTAATGAAGGAGCTGCGGCTCATCGCGCCGGATATCGAGATGATCTATTACCTCTACGTGGTGGACAACCGGGAACATCTGGAAGGCGTTCTGTCGCTGAAAGACCTCATCATGGCGAATCCCACAGCGAGGCTCGACACCGTGATGAAAAGAAATGCCAAGAAGATCCACGTGGATGCCGACAGGAAAGAAGCGGCTGAGATGGTCTCCAAGTACAACCTCATGGCCATTCCCGTCGTCGACGACCAGGACGCCCTTCAGGGCATCATTACCGTCGATGACATTGTCGACTTTCTGCTTCCTACCCCCCTGCGAAAGAGAAGATAGGCATGCGCAGTCTGATCAAGAAGATCGACGGGAAAAAATTGCTTTTTTTCCTGAGCATCATGGGACCCGGGTTCATCACGGCCAACGTGGACAATGATGCCGCCGGTATCACGACCTATTCCGTGGCCGGATCACACTACGGGTACGCCCTTTTGTGGTCCTTTATCCCGATGGTGTTTCTGCTCGTCATCGTCCAGGAGATGGTGGCTCGCCTGGGGGTGGTCACGGGCAAGGGGCTCTCGGATCTCATCAGGGAGGAATACGGTGTCAAAATGACGGTTTTCGTCATGGCGGCGCTCCTGATCACCAACCTGGGCACCTGTGCAGCCGAATTTGCGGGTCTCGCGGCGAGCCTGGAGATCTTCGGGATCAGCCGCTACGTCACCGTACCGATTGCCTCTGCGGTGATATGGTTTCTCGTCGTTCGTGGCAGCTACCGAACGGTGGAGAAGGTTTTCCTCGGCGCCTGCATCATCTATTTCTCCTACATCCTGTCGGGTTTCATGGCCAAACCGGACTGGGGTGATGTGATTCGCCATACGGTCTATCCGACTTTTTACATGAATGCCGCTTTCATCGGGCTTCTCATCGGGATGATTGGGACGACCATTTCTCCCTGGATGCAATTCTACCAGCAGGCCTCGATCGTGGAGAAACAGGTGCGGATAGAAGACTACCCTTATGTCCGCTGGGATGTGATTCTCGGCTGCCTGATGGCCTCGGCGGTGGCTTTCTTCATCGTCATGGCCTGCGGGGCGACCCTGCATGTCAACAACATCACCATTCACACGGCGGAGGATGCGGCGATGGCCCTGACCCCGCTTGCCGGACGGTTTGCCAATATCCTCTTTGCCATCGGGTTGACCAATGCGTCCCTCTTCGCGGCCACCATCCTGCCCCTGAGCACGACCTACACGATCTGCGAGGGGATGGGCTGGGAAGCGGGCGTCAACAAGACCTTCCAGGAAGCACCGCAGTTCATGGGGCTCTATACGGGACTCATCATTCTGAGCGGCGGTTTCATTCTCATCCCGGGTGCCCCCCTGATTACCATCATGCTCGTCTCTCAGGTCATCAACGGCATTCTGCTCCCCTTCGTCCTGATCTTCATTCTTCTCCTCGTGAACAAGAAGAAGCTCATGGGCACTTACGTGAACGGACGCTTGTCTAACGGGATCTCCTGGGGAGCAGTCATCATTATCATTTTCCTCAGCGTTGCCCTGATCGTGGATGTGATCAGGCAGGTTCTCGCCTGAGAGGCCATTTCCATAACCTGACGGCAGGAACAAATAAACAGCCCAAGCACAGGCTTTCACTCAGAGCATGAAGCGCGATCAAAAACTTCTTCTCATCTTTGTCTTTACACTGACCCTCATGGTGGTGGAGTTCGCAGGGGGGATCGTGAGCAGAAGCCTTGCGCTCATCAGCGACGCGGGACACATGCTCACCGACTCTCTGGCGATTTTGCTCAGCTACCTCGCGCTGCGCTGGAGCCAGAAGCCTCCATCAGATCGAAGGACCTTCGGTTACCACCGGATCGAAATCATCATCGCACTCGTGAACGGCCTTTTCCTCCTTGCCATCTCCGGATACATCTTCTTCGAGGCCGTTCACCGATTCTTTCACCCCCAGGAGATCCGGGCCGGTATTCTCCTTGCCGTGGCGCTCATCGGGTTCACAGGTAACCTCTTCGGACTCCTGATCCTTCGATCGGAAACCCACGCAAACCTCAATATTCGGGGCGCATTCCTTCACATCCTGGCCGACACGCTCTCGTCCGTGGGGGTCGTTATCGGCGGTGTAATCATCGCTCTGACAGGCTGGAATATCGTCGATTCGCTGATCGGGATCATGATCGGGGGCATCGTCCTTCGCGGTGCCGTGGACCTTATCATGGAATCCGGGGAGGTTCTGATGGAGGCCACCCCCCGCGACGTTGACATGGAGCAGCTGAGAAGGGATGTGGGAGAGATACCGGGGGTCAGGGATTTCCACGATGTCCATGTATGGACGGTCGGATCGGGCAGGAGGGCCCTGAGCGGACACCTGCTCACCGATAATATCTCGACCCATGAGAGCCAGAGGATTATCTGTGCTGCCAGGGAAATACTGGCAGGGCGTTACGGCATCACACATACCACACTGGAGGTTGAGTGCGAGAGCTGTCTCGACACGGTCTGTGAATATGGTCCTCAGGATGCCGGGGGTGACGGGAAAAATTAAGAAGGATATGGATCCCGTAAACTCCCGGAATCACTGTTTGTTATGGATCTCCAGGACATTCGGCCATGGTAACTTTACATGCAATACATCCTTCCATAAATGCTATGGGTTACATATTTAATCCCAAAATCCAGCAGAGATAAACGATTATGCTTGCATACAAGTAAGTTGTATGTTAGCTATTATAGCGATGAAAGCTGAGGACTGCATATTTTTTCAACTCTCAAAGGCCAGCCAGAGAGGCGCAAGATTCTGGGCCCAGAAAGTGGCTTGCCTGAATTTGACTGCCGTGCAGGCCATGGTAATGCGCTTTCTCTATGAAAAGGACGAAATTACATCAGCCGAACTGGGGTTCAGGACAGACCTGGACAGCGCCACGCTGACCGGTATACTGGACCGGCTTGAATCAGCCGGCCTCGCCGAGCGTTTACCGAACCCCGATGACCGGAGAGCGATTCTGGTGCACCTGACGGCAAAAGGACGAGAATCCGGTTCGCAGGTCGTGAAATTCATGGAAGAGGCCAATGCCGAATTCGTCAGGGGATTGAGTGGTGAGGAGGAGAGGACATTGAGGAGCACACTTAAAAAAATCAGAAAGAGGGCAGTGTAAACAAATTTTTTTGAGCCTATTGCTCGTATACAACTTAATTGTATCAAAGTCATCAGGGAAAACTCTATGGTTCATAAATCAACGAAGGAGGTGTCTTATGTCTGATCTGCTCAAGATGCTGGGCTGCCGGTATCCGATTATCCAGGGGCCCATCGGTGAAATGAACAGCCCAAAACTTATCGCCGCCATTTGTGAAGCCGGGGCCTACGGGATGCTGGCTCTGGGGTTCAGCAATGCCGCAACGGCGAAAAAGCTGGCGAACGAAGTAAAGGCTTTGACGGATAAACCATTCGGGGCGAATCTCATGCTCCTGAATCAGGCCAACAGGGAGATCCTCGATATCCTGGCCGCTGCCGGCGTCAAGACCATCACGACCTCGGTCGGCTCCCCCAAGGAGATTTACAAGCGGATTCATGAGCTGGGCATGAAAGGTATCCATGTTGCGCTGACCCTTACCCACGCGAGGAGGGCCGAAGATGCGGGGGCAGATGGTCTTGTGATCACCGGACTGGAATCCGGGGGGCTTCGCTCCAAAGACCCGGAGCTGACCAATATGGTGCTGATACCCCTGGTCGTTGACCACGTGAAAGTCCCTGTGGTCGCGGCGGGAGGCATCGCCGATTCGCGGGGTTACCGGGCAGTCCTCGCCCTCGGGGCTCAGGGGGCGCAGATCGGAACCCGATTTCTTGCATCTACAGAAAGCACGGCCCACGAAAGATGGAAACAGGCTATTCTGGATAGCACAGACGGGGATATCGTCCTTCTACCCCTGCAGAAAATGAATGTGCGGGTGATCGTGACGCAGAAGCTCAAAAAGGAGATGCAGGATCCCGCCCTCGATCTTTCCAAAGTCTACGATCTCAAATACCTGCCCAAAGCCTGGGGGACTGGTGATTTCGATCTCTTTCCAGCGAGTGCCGGACAGGTCAGCGCACTGATCAAAGAGATAAAACCGGTCGGGAAGATTATCGCGGAGATGGTATCCTGACCCGTGAGGGTATCTTCCATTTTCGAAAGGAGAAAACCGGATGGACAAAGCAGAAATAAGGAAGCGGGGGTTAGAGGCAGGCGCCGACGTGGTTGGTTTTGCCGCCATAGAAGACTATCATTCGAAAAAAGCGCCCGACCCGAAGACATTGCTTCCGGGTGTCCGATCCATCGTCGTTCTGGGCTACCGCGAAGTTCACGGCTCCCTCGAGAGTCCGAACAAGCGCATGAGCATGATGTCCCGCATGGGGACGATGGACCTGTCAAAAAGCAGCGTCTACCGGCTGGCGAAACTTATCGAGGACCGCTGCAAGGTGAATGCGGTTCCCGTCCTCGCCTCCTATCCGCTGGACATGGGGCTTCCGGTCATGGGGCTTGCAGGGGACCTGTCTCTTCGTCACGCCGCGATCGCCGCGGGGCTCGGGGTCTTTGGACGTCACAACCTGGTCATACATCCGCGGTTCGGTACAAGGATTGTTTTCACGGCCATCCTGACGGAATTGCCCCTGGAGTCGGACCCCCCTGTCAAGGATGAACTGTGTGACAACTGCATGCTCTGCGTGGAGAACTGCCCCGCACGGGCGCTGGACACGGAAGGGAAGACGGAGCAAATGAAATGTCTCAGGGTCTCCCAACCCTACGGGATCGGCGGGCTGATCGGCTTTATCCGAAAGCTCATGAAAGCGAAACCCGAAGAACAGAAGGCCATGCTCGTGAGCCCCGAGTTCATGCACCTCTATCAGGCGTCCTTCATCGGGTTCCAGTACAACTGTTTTGAGTGCATGACCTGCTGTCCCGCAGGTCTTGAGCGTTGAAGCCCGGGGGATAAGATGCGAGGGGAAGGCAACAGGATCAGCGGATTTGCTCTTCCGTCCAGAAATCGCAACCTTCCCCTTCCTCACTGGTCAGCCGGGATGACCAGGGCCCGAACTGGAGAGACACTTTTTTGCCCTCATAACGCCAGGACCAGGTGCACCAGCTCGTTTTGGCATCGAGGAGCCACTGCTCCCCGTTTGCCCTTTCGATAATGAGCTTGCCGTTTCCGAGGTCCTTCAGAATGAGGGCATCTTCCAAAGCGGGTATTCCGTCCATAAGATCCTGCCCCGGTGACATTATTTTCTATGCCGAAGGCATCACTTCAATTAAAGAAAGGAGATAGGGTGATAACGGCACAGAGCAAAATGAAAAATTGTGAGGCTTGCGGATACTATAGCCCCTGCCCGCCTCAAGTGCCGGGGAAGTGTTTTCGCTTCGCGAGGTTCGTGGAGCACGTGATTAACCACTACACAAGGGATTGCGAATACTGGTCCCCGCAGGAGGAAAAGACCTCCGAGAAGAAGGCATAATTCTTCGAAGACGTCAGGGGCGCTCCTCTGCCGCCTCGCAGGCCCTTCCCCTGAGGCTGAAGAAAAATTTCAGCCCCTTCCTGACAGTGTCGGAGAAGAGCTTGCCGGCGAAGAAGTTGCCGGCCACCCGTTTGTTGATTTCCCCGAGGGTCGGGTAGGGGTGGACGGCGGAGGCGAGTGTGGCGAGCCGCACGCCGCCGTTCAATACGGCCACCCACTCGGCGAGTAGATCTCCCGCCTTCGGTCCAAGGATCTGAACGCCCAATGGCCGCTCCTTTTCGTCGAGGATCATCTTGATCTTCCCGATTTCCTCCCCTTCGGCAAGACTCCGATCGTTTTCCCTGAAGGCCTCCGACCAGACGGCATATTTGACCCCGGCCGTCCTGGCCATGCTTTCGTTCATGCCGATGCTGGCAAGCTCGGGATCCGTGTAGGTGCACCAGGGGAATAAGGTGTAATTGGCTTTTCTCGGGAGGCGAAAGACCGCGTTGCTCAATACGATCCCTCCTTCATATCCCGCCGCATGGGTGAAGAGATAACTTCCCGTAACGTCCCCCGCGCCGAAGATGTGTTTGATGTTTGTTCGAAGACGGTTGTCCAGCTTAAGCCCCCTCCGGTCGAACTGGACGCCGATCCGCCCGAGCCCGAGACTGTCCAGATTCGCTATCCGGCCTGCCGCGACGAGAATCACCTCCGCCCTCAGATTCAGGGTTTCTGAACCCTTTCGGATGACAACCTCCCTCTCTGAACCGAGGTCTCTCACTCTCAGGACTTCGGCGTTCAGATGGAAGTCGGCCCCTTCAGTGCTCAAGACGGACATCACCTGATCGGCCATGTCCCTGTCTTCCCGGTTCAGGATCTGGTCGCCCCGCTGGACGACCGTCACGCGGGTCCCCAGACGGGAGAAGGCCTGGGCCATTTCAATGGCGATGGGTCCCCCGCCGAGGGTGATCAGGGACGCGGGCAGTCTGTCGAGATAAAAAATCTCGCGGTTGGTGATATAGGGCGTTTTATCAAGACCTTCTATGGGCGGGATATCCGGTGAAGAGCCCGTGGCGATAACCCAGCAACGGGCCGAATGGGTATCTCCGTTCAGGCGCACGGTGTGTTCATCGACGAACTCCGGGCGACCGAATTCCACCCGCGCACCCAGGCGGCAAAAACGTTCGGCGGAATCGTGCTTCTGAATCGTGCCGATCACCGACCGGATCCGCCCAACGACATCCCGGAAATCCACCGGGTGAACGTCCGCCGCCGGGAGGCCGTACCTTCGCGCATTTCTCATGAGGTGGTAGACGTGGGCCGTCCGTATGAGGGTCTTGCTGGGAACGCATCCGAAGTGCAGGCAATCCCCGCCGAGCTCCTGTTCCTTTTCTATGAGGATCGTCTTTGTGCCGAGCTGGGCCGCGCCGGCTGCAATGGTGAGGCCCCCCGAGCCCCCCCCGAGGATTCCGATATCAAAGTCGAACTTTGCCATCTTCATGACCTCCCTGCGGCTAATCCTGCCTGATGAAATCTTTTTGACTCACAAGATAACGCATCGTCCTCGACTGCCGGAAAGGGCTTTCTCCGTGGCGGTGCATCAGGGCCTTGAGGTCCTCTATCACGTCAATATCCCTCCAGGCCGGAAGGATGTGGACCACGTCACCGAGCGCGATGAAGACCTCGAGGGTTTTCTGAAAAACCACGTTCGTGCTCCAGGGTATCCCTTCAAAAATCTCCGGACGAAAGGTCTCATCACGAAAACCGATGAGATAGTAGCCCCCGTCCATGGAAGGACCCAGTAGGGCATCATGGATGGAGAGAGCATCGAAGCCCTCCTTAAAAATACCGGCCGTCAGGTCGGGAACGTCGCTTCCGATGAGAAGCACGCTGCGATAGCCCTGCTGGAATGTTTCCTCGAAGGCCTGCTTCATTTTCTCCCCCAGGTCTGCCCCACGCTGCGGGAAAAGATCATACTGTTTACCGAGCCACCTCGAAATGTCATCCTTTGCATCATGGGGTTCGAAGTAGAGCCGGAGGTGGACATCCTGGCCGGTTAGGGTGTCCAGGAGATCCTCGACGAAATAGCGGTACAGGATCCGGGCCCTCTCTTTGCCGATGGATTCAGCCAGTCTCGATTTAACCCGCGCCCGATCGGGTGACTTGATGAAGACGATGATGGCTTCCTTCTGCATTCGTGCACCTATCGGAAGATCTCTATGTAATCCATGTAGGATGTGGACTGCTCACCCGTGTTGTCCGAGTCGTTCATGATGACAATGCTTGCCATCCGGGGAGGGTCCGTCCCGAATGCTTTGCGGTAATCCTCGAGGATGTTCACCTCTTCTTCCCGCCACTGTCGGACATGCTGATTCCCTTTTTCAAGGGCTATCATTTTTACCTCTTCTGCGTAAGGGTTTGTCATGATGCCCGTCTCATCCTCTCGACTGGCCCATATGTAATTGATGGCGCTGTGAGGCGGGTACTGTCCGAAAATGATCCGGGCAGCCTCGTATCTGGTCTTCTGATAGAAACTCGCCTCGTTCGGATTGTACTCGAACACGATGTACACGCGCATGGGATAGTCATCACCCGATTTTGTTCTGGCGTCGCCTTTTTGATAAACATTTGAAACCCACCATCTCCATTTCGCCCTGGGATACCGATATACATCGAACTTAACCTTATACACCATGCCGGAGGCGGATCCGGAACTCTCGGCCTTGAGATAACTGTTATTTCCTTCCCTTTGAATGGAATAGGTCGTGTGTTCTTTTATCTTCGGGAAGGTGTAGGGGGTCCAGCTTTCGAGGCTGTTGAAATCTTCACGCAGAAATATCTCCCTGTTCTGACCGTAAACCGGCGTGATGAAGAGGGCAGGAAGCAGGATGAAAAGTGTGAGCGCCATATGTAACATGTCAGTTTCCGGCGATGAGATTCCTTTTACAGAAGCTCGGCGGCTCTGGCATCTATCATCCACGTAAGCCTGCCGGACTCCGGACGTATGACCTGTGCCGGCAGTTCATCGGGACGGTAAGGCCCCTGAAGGACCTCCCTTAAACATTTTGCTTTGTCCCGGCCTGATACGAGGAATAAAACGTTATGGGCCGCGTTGATAACCCGTGGCGTGAGGGTTACCCGCCAGTTTCTCAGTTTTTCAACGTGATGGGCGACGACCCACCGCCCCTCCTCATGAAGTGCCGCCGCTCTCGGGAAGAGTGAGGCCGTGTGGCCGTCATCCCCCATGCCGAGAAGGATCAGGTCAAACCCGGGGACCCCCGGAGGTTCCACATGACCGGGAAAGAAAAAAGCCTTCAATTCCCTCTCATACGTTGTCGCGGCTTCCTGCGGTTCCATCTCCCCTCGAATACGGTGTGTGTTTTGGGGAGGTAACGGAATGTGATTGATGAGTGACTTGAGGGCCATCCCGTAGTTACTCTCGGGGTAATCCGGCGGTACGCACCGTTCATCACTCCAGAAGATGTGAATGGAATTCCAATCGAGTTTTTCGGAGTACTCAAGCTCGGTGAGCTTCTTATAAAGCCCCTTCGGCGTTGATCCCCCTGAAAGGGCCAGGATGAAACGCCCGGAGGAGCGGATTGACGCCCGGGACAGCTCAATGAGGTGGCGGGCCGCCTGCCGGGCAAGGACGTCGGTGTTTGCGTGGATCTCAGGTCTCATACAACCGGTCATTCCTTGCTGCAGCTGTAATGCCACTCCCTGCCGTCCCGGGTGATGAAATCTTCCGTCGCTTGCGGTCCCCAAGTGCCGGGTTCGTAAGGATGAACAGTCATCGGCTCCTCTTTTTCGCCAAGGAGGGGTTCAACAATCGTCCAGGCCGACTCGATCTCGTCACTGCGGGCGAAAAGGGAGGGGTCCCCCTGCAAAGTATCCATGATCAATCGCTCATAGGCATCGGGTATGGCTCGCTCCCCGAACTGATCGCCGTAGTGAAAGGTCATGTCGACGGGGGTCGTTTTCATAACCGTTCCCGGCAGCTTCGTTTCGAAACCGAGATGAATGCCCTCGTCGGGCTGGATGCAGATGGAGATGTGATTTGCCGTGAGATCGACGCTTTCGGGAAAAAGCAGGTGGGGGACGCTCTTGAATTGCAGGATGATCTCCGTGGCTTTCTGGGTCAGCTTCTTTCCAGTCCTCAGATAGATCGGGACCCCCTGCCATCGCCAGTTCTGAACTAAGGCTTTAGCGGCGACAAGGGTCGGCGTTTGAGAATCCCCGGCAACACCGGGCTCATCGCGGTAACCGCTGTATTGTCCCAGGAGAGCATCTTCGCAGCACAGTGGGGCGATGGTCTGCAGGACCTTCATTTTTTCGTCACGGAGAGCTTTGGCGTTGTATGCCGCTGGAGGCTCCATGGTCATCAGGCTCAGAAGTTGAAGGAGGTGGTTCTGCAGCATGTCCCTGACAGCCCCCGCGTTGTCATAATAGCCTCCCCGGTGTTCCACGCCGATGCTTTCGGCAACGTTGATCTGAATGTGGTCTACGAAGTTGCGGTTCCAGAGAGGCTCAAAGATGGCATTGGCGAAACGGAAGGTGAGAATATTCTGTACCGTCTCCTTTCCCAGGTAATGATCGATGCGATAAACCTGGTTCTCATCGAAGACATCGTGGATCTGTTCGTTCAGCCGCCGCGCACTTGCAAAGTCCCGCCCGAAAGGCTTTTCGATGATGATGCGACGCCATCCCGTCACGCCTTTGTTGAGGCCGGTACATCCGATCTGATCGATGATGATGGGAAAAAGCTCCGGCGGAGTTGCCAGATAAAAAATGCAATTGTCCCCCACGCCGGATTTGGCTGCCCAGTCGACCAACCTCTTTCCCAGCTGCCGATAGGCCTCTTCCTGATCGTAGGATCCGGCGAGATAGCTGATCCGGCTTGCAAAGTCAGGCCAGAGGGCACAGATGCCCTCCCGACCCGGCAGCAGTCTCGAGTACTCAAAGACGCCGCCGTAAAGGTTCTCACGAAAGGATTCATCGGTCATGGGGCTGCGAGCCATCCCGATGACCGCGGTCTGCTCGGGGAATTGTCCCTCGCAGGCGAGACTGTGAAGAGCCGGTACAAGCTTCCTTCGGGTCAGATCCCCCGAGGCTCCGAAAATGACGATGACGGCCGGTTCCTTCTGCGCTTTCGTCTGATTCATGCTTTTCTCCGGGCAGGTCCTTGAACACAAACTTCCAACAGGGTTATTCATTCTTCATTTCATGTCCGCCAAACTGGCTTCGCATCGCAGCCAGGAGTTTCGCTGCATAGCTTTCATCCTGACGGCTCACGAGGCGCATCAAAAGTGAAAGCGTGATCACCGGTGCGGGGACCTCTTCGTTGATGGCCTCCAAGACCGTCCAGCGCCCCTCACCGGAGTCGGCGACCCAGCCCTTGATGCCCTGTAAGTCCTGGTTTTCGGCGAGGGCACCGGAAATGAGGTCCAGGAGCCACGATCGAACGACACTGCCGTGACGCCAGATCTCGGCGACCTTGCGGAGATCGAAATGAAAATCCTTTCTGGCCTTGAGAATCTCAAATCCCTCCGCATAGGCCTGCATGAGCCCGTATTCAATGCCGTTGTGGATCATCTTCACGAAATGTCCTGATCCGGCGGGCCCCACGTGGCCCCACCCCCGATCGGGTGCCGGAGCGAGGGTCTCAAAGATACCCTGCAGGCGCTTGACGACTTCTTTCCTGCCCCCGATCGTCATGCTGTAACCTTCGGTGAGCCCCCAGATGCCGCCGCTGACCCCTACGTCCAGAAAGTGGAGCCCCTTTTCCTCAACCTTCCGGGCCCGCCGCATGCTGTCCTTGAAGTTGGCATTCCCGCCGTCGATGATCGTATCTCCTGTTGAGAGGATCTCCAGCAGGGCGTCAATCATATTTTCTGTGGCGCCGCCTGCCGGGAGCATGATCCAGGTCAGCCGGGGAGGCCTGAGTCTTGACGGTATTTCCTGCGGCGT
>JAPLJU010000191.1 GCA_026388445.1 Deltaproteobacteria bacterium | reverse complement strand
AGGAGGAGGTTCAGGACCATGGAGAAGTCGTTTTTGATCCGGCTTTCGACGTCCTCGGGCCTCGATAACATGAGGCGCTTCACATGAATGAGGTCCATGAAGCGTCCCGGGACGAGCAGCATGAAACCGATCCTGTCCTGGCCGCGCCGGCCGGCACGCCCCGTCATCTGGTGGAAGGCCGTGGCGTCGAGGGGGACGCACTCGTGTCCGTTGTAATAATCCGAGTTGAAAAGCACGATGGTCCTGGCCGGAAAGTTCACGCCGGCCGCAACGGTCGAGGTGGCGAAGATGGCATCGAGGTGTCCCCTCTTCATCATGGTCTCGACGAGAAATTTCCAGGCCGGGAGCTGCCCGCCGTGGTGGGACCCCACGTGGTAATTTCGGAGGAGCTTGAGTTGCCTGTGGGGCTCGAGACGAGGGTTTCGCTCCACAAGATCCCGGAGGTCGTCATCAAAGGCTGTATCCGGCGGAGCCGGTTCGGTCCTGAAATGGGATACAGCCCCGTCACAGGCAGCCCTGGACTGGAGAAAAAAGATGGCGGGGAGAAGCCGGTATTTCTTGAGGACTTTGATGATCTCCGCGTAGGGAAGGGTTTTCTGTGAAAAAAGGTGCTTTGCGTTTTTTCCGCTGATGAAGGGTTCCACTTTCCGGTGGAGCCTTCTTTTTTCGAGGAAGGGGAGGATCCTCCCCGAGGGGTGGAGGAAGAGCGGATATAAAGGAACGGGCCTTCTTCTTTCCTCAACGACGACGCACTCTTTTCTCCGGAGGCCGCCCAGCCAGGCGGCGATCTCGCGTCCGTTTTCAATGGTGGCCGAAAGAAGAAGCAGGTTGATCCGTGCGGGGAGGTAGATCATGATCTCCTCCCAGACGACCCCTCGCTCCGCATCGCCCAGGAAATGGGCCTCATCGAGGATGACGAGATCGCAGTTGAGATCCTGGACCTGGTACATAGCATCGTAGAGCTGGTTCCGCAGGATCTCCGTGGTGCCCACGATGATCGGCGCGTCGGCGTTTTCTTTGGTGTCCCCCGTGAGGATGCCGACGTTCTGCGGGTCGAAGTGGTCGCCGAACTCCACCCACTTGGCGTTTGTCAGCGCCTTCAGGGGAGAGGCATACCAGCACCGCTTCCCCTGCTCGAAGACGTGACGGATGGCCTGCTCGGCGATCCAGGTCTTACCGGAGCCCGTGGGGGCCATGACCAGGCAGTCCGTGCGTTTGATCGCCTCCAGGGCCTCTCGCTGGAAGGGGTCAGGGACAAAAGGCGCGGAGGGGGGTCTTCCGATCTTTGAAAAGACCTCGTAGAGATCGCCGTCGAGTTCCGGTTTCAGGACACCCGGATGATACATCTTTCGCTTTTGTGGGATTTTCTTTCGAAAGGGTCTTCTGGATGAGCCTCGATGCATGCGGATTCTTTGCTGATGAATTTAAGTATCGCACCCGGGGGTGGTTCCAACCACACGGCGCCACCCCCCGTGGGATTTCTTTTTAACACAAATCATTCCGCCCGTAAAGGACGGCATCCCCTTTGAGTTTGACAAAGGAATGAATTCAATATTACATTGCCCCGGACTTCGGGTAGCTCAGACGCACGGAATTTCCTGAAATGAAAAAACAGGGCATCTTCCGGGGCTGGTACATTGTCCTAGGCTGTTTCTTCCTCATGTCGATGAACTACGGCTCCCGTTACTGTTTTGGCGTATTCATGAAGCCCATGGCCCGGGAGTTCTCATGGTCCATCTCAACGGTGTCGCTCGCGGCTTCGATCTACCTCTTTGTCTACGCCGCCGCCGCCATTGGCGTGGGGAGAAGCCTGGACAGGGCGGGGCCCCGGTGGCTCGCCCTTGCGGGGACGATGGCCGCGGCTGCGGGTTTTATTCTCGGTGCCTACGCGACAACCCCGCTCGAGCTGTACCTTGCCTACGGGCTCCTCTTCGGGCTGGGCTCAGCGGCAACCGGCGTCGTCGTCTGCAACCCCTACGTGGGGCGGTGGTTTGTGAGAAAGCGCGGACTGGCTCTCGGCATCAGCTCGATGGGCGTCGGGTTCGGCACCGTGGTCCTGAGTCCCATCGCCGGCTACATTGTAAAAAATTACACCTGGCAGCACGGGTTTCTCTTCCTCGGAGCGGCCACACTTGTGGTGGGCGTCGCCGTCTCCCAGCTTCTGATACGCGGGACCTCGCCGGAGGCCTGCGGGTGTTTTCCCGACGGGGATTCCATGCCCGGTGCAGAATCGGACGCACCCCGGAACTCCAATCATGCGGTCACACTTCGCTGGTCTGACCTCGCCAGGGATTCGCGGTTCTACGTCCTCGCCGTCGGGCACGACCTGCCCGTCATGGCCTTCCTCACCGTCATGATGCACCAGGTAAACTATGCCCTCGACAACGGCATCGAGAAGATCGCCGCGGCCTCGTCCCTTGGGGCCGTGAGCATTTTCGGCATCCTCGGCCAGTTCACCTTCGGGTGGCTCAGCGACAGGATGAGAGATCCGAAGTATGCCGCCTGTATCGGTTACGCCGTCATGGCAGCCGGGATGATGGTTCTTCTGCAGTCGTCGGACGCACAGATGCTCTATCTCTATGCGATCGTCTTCGGTTTCGGGTACGGCTCCCTCGCCCCGATGCTGCCGGTCATGGTCGCCGACCGCTACGGGAGGCACGTCATGGGTTCCGTCTATGGACTCCTCACCTTTTTCACCGTCGGGGTGGCGGG
>JAPLJU010000298.1 GCA_026388445.1 Deltaproteobacteria bacterium | reverse complement strand
CTGTCGCATGACTTCCGCCATGCCGGGAATTTCCCGATCCATGACCCGCCGGGTCGCATCCGGGGTTACGTCCCGGGGACTGACACCGGTCCCGCCGGTGGTGATGACGAGATCGAGATTCCGGGTGTCCACAAACTCGAGAATCTTGGCCGCGATGCGGTCTTCCTCGTCGGGGATGATGTCATAAGCAGCCACTTCAATGGAGATACCAGCAAGCATCTCGGCGATCACCTTGCCGCTTATGTCTTCCCGCTCACCGCGGGATCCGCGGTCACTGACTGTGAGGATGCCTGCTCTGTACAAGTCTCTTATTCTTCTTTGTCTTTTTTGGACTGGGCGACGATTTTTTCTGCGATGGGTGCCGGAACCTCCTCGTAGTGGGAGAAGGTATAGGTGAAGCTTCCCCGGCCGCTCGTGATGGATCGCAAATCCGGCGCGTACCGGAGAATTTCCGCCAGCGGGACCTGACCCATGATGATCTGGTGGTGGCCCTTCGTATCCATCCCCATGACCCTGCCGCGACGGGAGTTCAAATCACCGATGACATCACCCAGGTATTCCTCGGGAATTTCGATTTCAATGGTGACGATCGGCTCCAGAAGCGTCGGCTGGCAGGCGAGCACCCCCTTTTTGAAGCCCATGGAAGCCGCGATTTTAAAGGCCATTTCCGATGAGTCCACGGTGTGGAAGGTTCCGTCAAAGAGGCCCACCTTCAGATCGACCACCGGGTATCCGGCAAGGACACCCTCGGCCATGGCTTCCACGATGCCTTTTTCTACGGCAGGGATGTACTGTCTCGGGACTACGCCGCCGACAATCCTGTCCTCAAACTGGAAACCGGATCCCCGGGGCAGAGGCTCTATGTCCAGCCAGGTGTCCCCGTATTGACCCCGACCGCCCGATTGTTTTTTATATTTTCCCTGCACCTGCGTCTTGCCCCTGATCGTCTCTTTATACGGCACTTTGGGTGTTGAGAGGTTGACCTCGACACCGAACTTACGCTTCAATTTTTCGACCGTGGCTTCAATGTGAACCTGACCCATGCCGGAGAGAATGATCTCGCGGGTCTGTTCATCCCGGTGCACGGTCAGGGTCGGATCCTCTTCAGTCAGGCGGTTCAGTGATGCGGTGATTTTTTCCTCGTCTCCCCGCGATTTGGGCTGGACGGCGAAAGGGATGATCGTTGGAATGACGGGCACCTTGTCGTAAAAGATGGAGTTTTTTTCGTCACAGATCGTATCCCCGGTGACGGTTTCCTTGAGCTTCGCCATGGCGGCGATGTCGCCGGGTACCAGCAGCGATTCGGCGGTCCGCTGGTTTTTCCCTTCGAGGAAGAATATATTTCCGAACCGCTCGCTCATCTTCCGGGAGGCGTTGTAGAAGTTGGAATCCGGCGAGAGCGTTCCCGAATAGACCCGGAAGAGGGTGAGTCTTCCCGCATAGGGGTCGGAGATGGTCTTGAATACGAATCCCGAGAAGGGTTCCTTTTCATCGGGCATGCGCTTGACTTCCTTGTCCGTGCCCGGGACCTTGCCCGTGACGGCCCCCCGGTCAACCGGCGAGGGGAGATAGCGGACGATCATGTCCATGAGAGGTATGATACCAATGTTCTTTGCGGCAGAGCCGCAGGTAGCGGGTACGAGGCTTCCCGACAGGACCCCCTTTCTCAGTCCCGCGTAGAGTTCCTCGACGGTGAGCTCGCCGCTTTCCAGGTACTTGTCCATCAAGGCGTCATCGCACTCTGCGATGTCCTCCACCATGGATTCCCTGGCCGTCCGGATTTCCTCCATCATCTCACCCGGGATATCTTCACTCTTGAATTTTCCCCTCGGGTCATCAAAAACCAGGGCCTTCATGTTGACCAGGTCGATGAGCCCCCGGAAAGAATCCTCGGCCCCGAGCGGCAGGTAAATCGGAGTGGCCTTCCGGCCCAGGGTTGATTTCACGCTTTGAATGGCGCCCGCGAAATTGGCACGTTCCCGGTCCATTTTGTTGATAAAGACAACTCGGGTCAGGCCAAACTCATCGGCAGACTCCCAGACCTTCTCCGTCTGGAATTCGACGCCGCCGACGGCATCGATAACGACCAGGGCGGCATCGACGACACGGAGACCGCCTCGAGTATCCATGGCAAAGTTGGCATCGCCGGGGGTGTCGATGATGTTGATCTTGTGCTTCTCCCATTCGACGAAGTTCAGGGCTGCACTGATGGAAATGCGCCTCTTTTGTTCCTCCGGCTCGAAGTCCATGGACGACGTTCCGTCATCGACCCGGCCGAGGCGGTCGATCTTGCCGGAGACATAGAGCAGTGACTCACAGAGGGAGGTTTTCCCCGTGCTGCCGTGCCCCACGATGGCGACAATTCGCAGTGAATTAGAGTCGTA
>JAPLJU010000157.1 GCA_026388445.1 Deltaproteobacteria bacterium | reverse complement strand
CCCTTGTACCCCGTGTGGTTGCAGGCATCACAGCCCTTGCCGTAGGAGAACGTCAGGCCTTCCCTGTCCGTGAGACCCCAGAGTTCCAAGACCTGCGCGGCCGGCTGGTAAGACTCACGGCACTCAGGGCAGATCCTCCTGACCAGCCGCTGGGATATAGAGGCCAGAAGGACCGAGGTAATCAGAAATCGCTCAACCCCGAGGTCCAGGAGTCGCGTGATCGCGCCTGCGGCGTTGTGATTCTGGAGCGTACTGAAAACCCTGCTACTGAGAGACGCCTGCATGGCCATACCGGTTGTTTCGGCTTCCCGCAGCTCCCCGACCATGATGACATCGGGCGCGTGCCTCATGATGGATCTCATCCCATCGGAGAAACTCATGCCCGCCCGGCGGTTCAACTGGATCTGCGAAATGCCCTCGAAGTAATACTCCACAGGATCCTCGACGGTCATGATGTGTGCGTCGGGTCTTCGAATTTCCTTGAGCAGGGCATAGAGGGTCGTGGTCTTCCCGCTCACGGCGGGTCCGCAGCAGAGAATCAACCCATTCGGCCTGTGGAGGACCGACTCAAGCTTTTCCCGATCGGCCCGCGACATCCCCAGGCGCGAGAGGTCGTACATGTCATCGCCCACATCCTGGAGATTCAGGATAATATTCTCCCCGTGGACGGCCGGGATGGAGGAGACCCGGATATTGTATTCCCGCTCTTCCATCTTGACGGTAAAGCGACCATCCTCCAGGACGCTCGCCGCGGCCAGATCCATTTCGGCAAGTTTCCTGATCCGGGAGACAATGGGCAGGAAGGTCGATTTGGGCAGGTCGGTGATCTCGCTCAATTTCCCGCCGATCCGGAGTCGCACCTGGAGGTTATTGACCTGTGGATTGAAGAGGATCTCACTGGCCCCCTCCTGAATCGCACGGGCAATGATGGAGCTGACCAGGCGGACCACCATCTTGTCTTCCGCCCACCCCTGGCGGGCGGCTATTTTCCTGTCCTCCCTCTCCGAAACGGTAATGTCCTTCTCGACGGCCCCCTCCGGAACCTTCACGGCCGCGATGGCCTGTCTGGTCTCCGGTGAAAATACGGGAGGACTGTAGAGCCCGGTGAGCAGCTGGTCCATTTCCTTTTCCGTACAAACGACCAGCTCCATTTCACCTTCGATTGTCAGTTTCAGGATCTCCAGGGCAGAGGCATCCATGGGGTCCGTTGTGGCGACTTTCAGGACTTTGTCCTCCATTCTCAGAGGAGCAACCCTGTACTTCCGGGCCATCTTCATGGGGATGAGGTGGGCAAAGCTGATATCGAGCGGATGACGGTCCGGCGCGTATTTGTCCAGCTTGAATTTCAAACTAAAAAGATCGACCATGCGGTCCTCGGAAACCCACCCTTTTTGAATCAGCAGATCTTTCAGTTTCTGACTGGTCTTCACCCGTTCCGTCAGGGCTTCACGAAACTGATCCTCGGTGAGGAGATTTGTACTCACCAGGAGGCGTCCAAGCTCCGCTTCAACGGCAGACACCTTCTCTTCCACCTCCAGGGGCTTCTCGGGGACCCCCGGTTCCCCGACGGGCGGCACGAAGTGCGGGAAGTCTTCCAGCTGCAGCGTTTCTCCTTTCGCCACGGCTGCGGCCCTCGAGAGAAGGTTTTCCATCTCTATGACATTTCCGGGCCATGCGTACTTCAGAAAGGCGTCCATGACGTCCGTGGAGACGGCGAAAACGTCTTTCTGAAGATCGTGGGCGATCTTCTTGAGCAGGTAGTCCACCAGGAGCGGGATGTCCTCTTTTCTCTCCCGAAGGGGCGGAATGTTGATCATCACCACGTTCAAAAGATAGTAGAGATCATCCCGGAACCTTCCCTCCTTGACGAGCGCGGGGAGGCTCCCGTTCGATGCGGTGATGATGCGGGCCCGCAACTTGATCCGCTCCCTGCCCCCGATCCTCTCAAATTCCCGTTCCTGCAGCACCCGCAGGAGCCTGGACTGCATGTTCAGAGATATCTCGCTGATTTCATCGAGAAAGATCGTTCCGTCACCGGCGGCCTCAAGCTGGCCGTATTTGCGGCTCTTCGCGCCGGTGAAGGTTCCTTTTTCGTAGCCGAAAAGATCCAGTTCGAGAGACAGCTCCGGCTGGGATGCGCAGCTGATGGAGATGAAGGGCCGGTTCCCCGCCGTGCTCTTGTGGATCACGCGCGCAACAAGCTCTTTCCCTGTTCCCTCCTCGCCCTGGATTAAAATGGTCGCGTCGGCGGGCCTGATCTTTGCGAGCTGATCGCAGATCGCCCGGACGGCTTTACTCTGGCCGATGACATCGGGGTAGATTTCCCGCGGCTCCACCTTGCTCAGAAGATCGGTGACCTTATCAAAGACAACGTTGTATTCCTTGATGTCGTCCCCCTGAGGCGTCAGGGTGTTTCTGGCCGGCGTCCCCTTAAAAACGGGCAATTCAATGACCTTATGAATGAACGTCCGGATGGGCCTCAGCACGAGCCAGGTGATGACAAGGGCGATGCCGCACGCGAAAAGGGCGATGGCGACCCCCCACATCCTCACGTAGTCATCGGGATTCGAGATGAGCCGAAAGATCTGATAGGTCATGATGACCGCGATGAGCGAGATCCCGGTGAAAATAAGCGGAATGAGGACAAAGAGACTGACTTTATACTTCGATTTTTTCATAAGGCTGCCTTGGACCTCCCGGAAAATATGGAAATATGGCGCGAGCCCCTTATGGGCCGACCCACCTAATCGGAGCCGGAAAGCGTCTCCAGTATTCTCCGAGGATCATCAGACACACTTCTTGTATCTTTCATCTTCACGTGCATTTTATTTAACAGTTTCTGCAACAATTGCAATACGTTGAAAGTATGAATTTTATTCGTATTTTTTTACTATTCGACCTAAGAATAAAGTATGAATTCATACCACATTCGTCCTCTCTGATCCAGCCTGTCCTGCGCAAACGAAGACTCTCATCCCAAGCCCATCTCGGAGTCCGACGGTGTGATCAGAACTGCGGGGCAACGATCTACGAAAAAAGTATTAGTCCATTCGGCTGCCCTCGGCCCTTTCCCGTTTACCATCCCGGGTCCATGTACGTATTGATTGACAATTCGACACGGTTTTTCTACCCTGCGCAAGAAGAGGACCTGGAATGCTCCTCCTGGTTTATCCGCTCATCGACGCGAAAAAGGACCTGACACCAGAATATGACTGATCAAGGCAAAAAAGCCGTCTTCGGCTGGGCCATGTACGACTGGGCCAATTCCGCTTTCGCCACCACCATCATGGCCTCTTTCTTCCCCATCTTCTTCAAGCAGTACTGGAGTGCCGGCACGGACCCCACCGTCAGCACGGCAAATCTGGGGCTTGCCAACTCTGCGGCGAGCGCCTTCATCGCCGTCGTAGCGCCGGTGCTGGGCGCCATCGCCGACCGGGGTCATTCAAAGAAAAAGTTCCTCTTCTTCTTTACCGGCATCGGCATTCTCATGACCTGCTATTTCTACTTCATCCCGAGGGGGCAATGGCAGATCGCCGCGGCAGTTTATGTGCTCGCCATGGTCGGCTACTCGGGGAGCTTCGTTTTCTATGACGCCCTCCTCACAACCGTTGCGTCGGAGAAGGAGACCGATTTCGTCTCTTCCCTGGGCTTTGCACTCGGGTACCTGGGCGGAGGGATCCTGTTTGCGCTGAACGTCTGGATGACGCTGAAACCCGGCACCTTTGGACTCCCGAGCGCCGGGGAAGGCGTCAGAGTCTCTTTTTTCACCGTGGGTATCTGGTGGGCTTTTTTTTCCCTCCCCCTTCTCTTTCTCGTCAAGGAAACCCCTCGACCGCGGGAGCGGACGATATCGCGGGTCATCCGGGAAGGATTGAGCCAGCTGCAGGGTACTTTTCGGGAGATCCGCCACCTGAAGATGATCATCCTCTTCCTCGCCGCTTACTGGTTTTACATCGACGGGGTGAATACCGTCATTGTGATGGCCCTGGATTACGGACTGGCCATCGGGCTCAAATCGGATGACCTGATTGTGGCCCTTCTCATGGTCCAGTTCATCGGTTTCCCCTCGGCCATCGCCTTCGGGAAAATCGGGGAGAAGATCGGATCGAAGACGGCCATCATGATAGGCATCACCGTCTATCTCTTCATCACGGCCTACGGCGTCTCCATCGTGAGCAAGGAAGAGTTCTTCATCATGGCCTGTATCATCGGCCTCGTCCAGGGCGGTGTCCAGGCCCTGAGCCGCGCTCTATACGCCCGGATCATCCCCGTCGAAAAATCGGCCGAGTATTTCGGCTTCTACAACATGATGAGCCGGTTCGCCACCATCAAGGGGCCTCTCCTCATCGCGGGTACCATCTACCTGCTGCGGCACCTGGGCTATTCGGGTCTGCTGGTCTCCCGGATGAGCATTCTATCCGTGTCCATCCTCTTTATGATCGGGGGGATTTTCCTCTATTTCGTTGATGAAGGGCGGGGGAAAGAAGAGGTCAGGTATCTCGCGCGGGCATGAGAACCGCGAAGTGTCGACTGTTGAAAAACGACCCTCTGCTTCGTTGCCCTTGTCCTTCGTCGCTCAATGTACGATCCCAGTACGCCTCGCTCCTCAGGACTTCGGGCGCCTTGCATCCGGCCCTTTTTGAACATCCTGATGAAGAACCGGGGCAGTCACTGGGGGCGAAGTCATGACGGAATCACGGAGACGAAAAAGCGATGCGGTCTTTTTTTATCCCACAACTCACCACGCACAACTCACAACTATTTCTTGACGCCTGAGACCTGCACCAGGACGTGGCGCTTTCTCGGGCGGTTGTCGAAGTCGAGGAGGATGATCTGCTGCCAGGTGCCCAGTACCATGATGCCTCCGACAACGGGAATCGTGAGCGACGGGCCCAGGAGAGCCGCCCGCACGTGGGCGTAACCGTTCCCATCTCCCCACCGGGCATCGTGACGGTAGAAAATTCCCTCCGGGGCCACACGGCTGACGGCCTCCTTCAGATCCTCGATGACACCCCCCTCGAACTCAATGGTCGTCAGTGCCGCCGTGGACCCGGGGACAAAGACCAGGACCTGGCCATCCGTGACGCCTGCTTCCTGCACCTTCTTGGACACGTGCCCCGTAATGTCGATCACGTCTGTCTGACCGGTCGTGGAAAAACTGAGGCGCGCACTGTGATATTCCATGGTGATTTCATGCTCCTTGACGAAGGGGATAGACGTGACATATTAATCACAGCGGCATGAGATGTGCAAGTTGGACTTGTTTTAAGCCGGATTATTTGATAGTCGAAAGAAGGCCCGCAGGCCCGAACGCCTGCAGGGAAGGCGTGTGGAAATGAACAAAAAGCAGATGATGGAACAGGCAAGGGAAGTTCTCAAGATAGAAGCGGAGAGCATCCTCAATCTTATTCCCAGCATCAGTGACGATTTCGTTCGCGCCGTGGATATGATCTTCAAAACCAAAGGCCGCGTCATCGTCACGGGTATCGGGAAATCGGGGCTCATCGGCAAGAAGATCGTGGCGACCCTCACCAGCACCGGCACCCCGGCCATCTTCCTCCACCCCGTGGAAGGTCTTCACGGCGATCTCGGTATCGTCACCAAGGACGACGTCATTCTCGCCATCTCCAACAGCGGCGAAACAGGCGAGATTAATTCTCTCATCTGCCGGACGAAGGAAATCGGCGTGCCGCTCATCGTCTTTACGGGAAACCGACGTTCAACCCTTGCTGGCTGCGGTGATATCGTCATCAACGTCGGGGTCAAGAAAGAAGCATGCCCCTTCAACCTGACACCGACCTCCAGCACAACGGCGGCGCTCGCCATGGGGGATGCCTTGGCCATTGCCCTGATCGGAAAACGCGATTTCCAGGAAAAGGATTTCTACCGCTTCCACCCCGGAGGGACGCTGGGACAGAGATTGCAGGCGCGCGTGAGGGATATCATGATTGGCGGGGAGGGGATCCCGAGGGTCCTCACCGGGACACCCTTCATGGAGGCCGTGGAAGAGCTTGACCGGAAGAACGTCGGTTTCGTCATCATCACGGACAACAGCAACCACCTGATGGGCATCCTGACGGATGGCGACATGCGCCGCTATGTGAAGCGAGGGGTTCATTTCAAGGAAAAGATCGTCGATGATCTCATGACAAGGAAACCCAAGACCATCGACGAAAACGAAACCGTCGCCCGAACGGTCGAGCGCATGCAGAAGGACGAGATCACGGCACTTGTTGTCGTGGATGAAAATCGTATCCTGAAGGGATATATCCATCTTCACGACATCCTCGGAAGAGGCGGCACGATACAGATTACGATTTCGAACTCAACCTGAGAGCAATACAGGAATGCAAACAACAAAAAGGGGGGACGTTTGTTATCCCCCCTTTTTGTTATACCATCCGGGTGCTATCCCGCGCGGCTGATTCTACAGGCAAGAGCCTTGACATTCGGCGTGCCGTATTCCCTTCCCAGTTTTCCCACCGATGTGAGCATGTTGAAATTGGACTTATCCCAGTCGTACTGGTTTTCCGGATTCCCCTCGGGAAACCACCAGCCGTGGGCGGCGCACGCAACGCCTGGATGCACCCCGTCGGTCAGTTTGGCGAACTGCCTGATGGTCCCGTACTTTGTTTCAATGACCACCTCGTCACCCTCGGAGATTGCGTATTTTTTTGCCGTCTCGGGATGAATCTCCACGGTGGGTCTGGGGTTGAGCTTCCGGAGCTTTTCGATCCAACGGTAAGAAGAGTGGAGATAGTACCGGCTCTTGGCGCTCGTCAAAACGAGCGGATACTGCGAGTCTTCCTCTTCCGGCAGTCCCCTGAACTCCGGCAAAGGCCTCAGTTTGAATTGCTCGGCGGTGCTCAGCAGCAGTTCCACCTTCTTGGTCGGTGTTGCGAAACCCTTTTCCTCGTATTTCCTGAACCTTTCAGTGCCTTTCAGGTATCCCTTTTCACAGAACTGGCTGTACGTGAGACCGCTCGGTTTCACGAGATCCTCCACGAATCGATTGTAGTCCTCGTGCCAGTGCTCCGGCGGCGAGATGCGCTTGCCCAGTTCGTTCAAAATCTTCAGGTCAGGCCAGCACTCTTCCGGCGGATCCACGACCCCGGGACAAGCAAGGATGTCTCCGTGGCCGATACCGTAGTGGAGGATATCGTTGAATTCATATTGGGTCGCCGCAGGAAGGACGATGTCCGCCAGGGCGGCCGTCGGCGTCATGAAGATCTCCGAAACGGCGAGGAAGTCTAGCTTCATGAGGGCTTCGTAAGTGAGGCGGCTGTCCGCATAGGACAGCATCGGGTTGCAGCACATCGCATACACGGCCCGAACCGGATAGGGTACACCGTCCAGGATCGCCTTTCTCAGGAAGGCCGGCGGGATGGTCATGAAACGCGGGATGACCCGGTAGTGGGCGCTGATCATCTCCTTCCGCTTATCGGGAATGAGATCCGCCCGGACGAACTGGGCCAGCCCCATGATCCTCGGGTCCCGGGCATCCACATTCCCGCCGGGGATGTCGAGGTTTCCCGTAATCGCCATGAGACAGATGAGGGCGCGAATCGTGTCAAAATTATTCACATTGTGCTCGATGGGGTTTCCCCATTGAATGGCGGCGGGTTTTGATGTCGCGTAGAGCCTCGCCGCCTTGCGGATATCATCGGCCGGCACCCAGGTGATTTCGGCAACCTTCTCCGGCGTGTACTTTTTCACGTGGGTCGCCAGCTCATCGAAGCCGTGAGTCCATTTTTCCACAAAGGCTTTGTCGTAAAGTTCTTCGCCAATGACCACGTTCAGCATGCCCAGGGCAAGGGCCGCGTCGGTACCCGGTCGGACCTGTAGCCAGAGTTTCGACTTCTTCGCGAGACCGATCCTCCTGGGATCAACCACGATGTAATCAAGCCCCTTCTTGATCTGCCCGAGGATCATGCTGCAGATCTCGCCCTCCTCGTTGGTCGAGGTGAGGTTGCTCCCCCAGAGGATCACGAACTTGCTTTCATAGTGAAAATCCACCACAGGGTAAAACCCGCAGGTGTGATAGCCCGTGACTTCACGGGGGGCATGGCACAGGTCCTGGATCCCCACCACGTTCGGCGACCCGAAGATGTTGGCCAACCGGATCAAAACGAGGTGGTCGAGGCCCTTCGGCATGCCCACGACAAAGGCAACCCCTCTGGCGCCGTGTTTTTCCTTTATCCCGACGAGGTTTCCCGCGATTTCCTCCAGCGCCTCCTCCCAGGAGATCCGTTGCCACTTTCCCGCTCCGCGTTTTCCCACCCGCTTCAGAGGATGGCGAAGCCGGTCGGGGTGGCTCAGTCGGTCCGGCGAGGCCACCCCTTTCACACACATATAACCCCTGTTGAGAAAGCCTTCAGGATCCCCCTTGACCTGCACAATCTTGTTGTCCCTGACAGCGACGAGCAGGGCGCACCCGCCGTGATCCATCCTTGCACAGTGTGTTTTGACCCAGCGCATATCGTCCGGCATACCTAACAACCTCCTCTGCCAGCCCGGTGAAAAATGCACATCTGCTCCCAGATATGAATGAGTGTCCCGGGGGCAAGACCGGCCATCTTGGACGTCTTGGCAACCCTTTTCTTCGGCATCGGCAACCCCAAAAAGAATAAGTTATCGATTCATGACACGCCCTGAAGCCGGGACCGGGAGGACCGATCCTTCCGCCACGAGGACTTTTTCCAGCCTACCGCAGCGCTTCGGGAACGACCGCGACATTCAGAGCCATTATCCTGTTAGATAGAGGCTCGTGTATCGCTGTGTCAAGAAAAATCCGTATCCGTTGACCCGTTAAAAAAGGGAAAAACTATTTTCAATCCAATAGTTACCCCGCATCAAAAAATTCGCATGAGTGGTATGGTTTTTGCTCATTGATTGAACTTGAGGACCTGACCGCCTGATGGCAGGTACCTCTGCACATCTGATGGAAGGTTGGAAACCACGATCCATTCGAGTCACCGGCACCGGAGCCCGGTTATATGGAGACCGTCACTCTTCAAAAATTTGGCGAATTCAAAGTCGAGACTCATGAAGACCTCGGGCGTCTGAGGGAGATCGAAACGCAGGTTCTCGACAAGCTGAATCTGGGTTTTGCGCCCGAAGTCATATCCATCCTCGACAATGAAGACGCCCGCCAGGAGGACATTGAAAAGATCAAACTGAAGCTCAGGCAGGACGTTCTCTCCCGCCTGATCGGCCGCGCCAATCTCGTCTCTCACCTCGGAAAAACCAAGGCGGGAGAGGCCCACGAATTCCTGAACGTGGTCATGCGGCTGGGCATGAAACCGGCAAAGATCTACATCCTGGCCTTCACCCTCTATTTTTCAAGTCACGAACTGGAAGAGCTGGCAGCCAGAAGTTTTTCCAGGGCCATCATCGGCAGGGTTCTCGCAAGACAGCTGGCGCTGAACGCCCTTGACCAGGACCGGGTTGAACTGGGTTCGCTGCTTCTCGAGATGGGCAAAATTCCGATCGTTCTTTACGAAAAGCAAAACCATCTGAAGCCGGACAGTGATTTTACCTCCAGATACCACCCCTATTTCGGGGTTCGGATGATCCAGAAGTTCTCGCTTCCCGATTATCTCGCCGGCATCATTCTCAACCAGCACTTCAGCATCGACAGGAACGGTTTTTCGGCCACGGCCGTCGTCGATCTCGCCCACTGTGTCGTGGAACGAAGCTTCATGCGTTCGGGCAAATTTGTTGTTCAGTCCGAGAGCCTGGGAGACCAGACCGACTCGAACCTCCTGACGGTCATCAACAATGCGTTCCAGGTCGTTGGATTGAGAAAATACCTGGAGATCAAATTGCCTTCTAAACCCGTCAGATAATCCGGAAGAAAAATCCCGCTATCTCCCTAAAATTTCTGCACCAGGGCGCTGTAAAACTGGGACCGCCGGTCTCCGAAGAGGTTATTGTGTTCGTTGAGCTGCTTGTCCCTCGCGGCCGTCACGTCCACGTCCGCTACATGAACTTCGTCGGTTTCCCGCTCGGCCCGGTAGAGGACCTGACCCCGTGGATCAACGATCTGACTCTGCCCGGTGTACATGAGCGTCTTCCCCCCCCGCCGTTCCGACCCCGTGCGGTTACACGTCACTGCAAAGACACGGTTTTCCAGACACCGGGTGATCATCGCGTCCTGGCAATAGGGCAGAACCAGGTTCGCGCTGTGGCAAATGATATCCGCGCCCTTCAGGGCCAGGACCCTTGCCGTCTCGGGGAAGAACCAGTCGAAGCAGACCATCACGCCCACCCGGCAGGATCCGATATCGAAGACCTCCGGCTCCAGGTCTCCGGGATCAAACCAGAGCTTCTCTTCATAGAAAAGATGAATCTTGCGGTAAGTTCCCACATGGCCCCGGGGTGAAACAAGGACAGCGGAGTTGTGAATCCTGCCATCGTCCCACTCCGCAAGTCCGGCGACGATGTGGACCCCTTTTTCTTTCGCCACGGCCGTGAGGGCTTTCACCGTCCTGCCGTCGGGGACTTCTTCTGAAAGATCGATTGCTTCCTGCTTCGAGGTAAAAAGATACCCCGTGTTGAAAAGTTCCGGCAGAACAAGGAGGTCGGCCTCAACGCCTTCGATCAGGGAGGCTGCGCTTGAAAGATTTTTCTCCACCTCCCCGAATGCGGGATCAAACTGAACAAACCCGATCTTCATCTGACACCTCCCTGAGAAGCGGTATTTGCCATTCAGCTATACCAGCATCCCGGGTAACTGTCGATGCTTTTCAAAAAAGGAAGGCCGCGGTCTTCCGAACCGCGGCCTTGAGATGTTCTGCTTTTTATATTTATTTACCTTAAGCCTTTAGCCTTTTGCCCTGTGCCTCTTTATCCTACATCATCTCGTATATCCCCGCCGCACCCATGCCACCGCCGATGCACATCGACACGATACAGCGCTTGGCACCGCGTTTGCGGGCCTCGTGGAGGACCTGGGCCGTGAGCTTCGCCCCCGTGGAGCCGAGCGGGTGGCCCAGCGCGATGGCGCCGCCGTTGGGGTTGATGTCCCCCTTTCGCCAGCGATCCTCGATCCCCAGCTGCCGGACGCTGGCGATGGCCTGCGAGGCAAAGGCCTCGTTGATCTCGAAGAGGTCGATGTCCGAAAGCGCCAGTCCCGCCAGCTTCAAGACCTTTGGGATCGCGACGGCGGGCCCGATTCCCATCTCTTCCGGGGCGCAGCCGGCTACGGCATAACATATGAGCCGTGCCATGGGCTTGACGCCGATGTCCTTCGCCTTCTCAGACGACAGGAGAAGGGCGAAGGCCGCACCGTCGGTCATCTGCGAGGAGTTGCCCGCCGTGACGGAGCCCCCGTTCCTGAATGCCGGTCTCAGCTTGCCGAGATCCGCCGGGGTCGTGGGCCAGCGCACACCGTCATCCATGCCGAAGGTGTATGCCTCGCGGACCCGCTTGCCAGCCTCATCCTTCCTGTAACGGAAGGCCTGAATGGGGATGATCTCATCCTTGAACTTGCCCGACTGGATGGCTTCAGCGGCCCTGCGGTTGCTCTCGGCACCGAAGGCGTCCTGGTCCTCGCGGGAGACCTTGTAATGGGACGCCACGTTTTCTGCCGTGATGCCCATGGAGACATACGTGTTCGGCCGGTCCCCCCAGTCGGGGTCGGGGCGGAAGACGCTCCCGCCCATCGGGATATGGGACATGCTCTCCGTACCACCCGCGATGATCACCTCTGACCAGCCCGCCCGGATCTTCGCCGTCGCGTCGGCGATGGACTGGAGCCCCGATGAACAGAACCGGTTGATCGTCATCCCCGAGGTGGTGATCGGCAGCCCCGCACCGAGGGTCAGCACCCTGCCCATATTCATGCCCTGCTCCGCTTCCGGGAAGGCGCATCCCACGATCAGGTCGTCCACATCCCCGGGTTTCAGCTGTGGAACCCTCGCCATCAGGCCCTTCAGGACCTGGATCCCGATTTCCTCGGCCCGGGTCCCGGCCAGCCCTCCCCTTCTGTATCGTCCGCCTGGACTTCTCACCGCTTCGATAATAACGGCATCTCTCATGATTTACCTCCCTTATTCCATGAACCCCTCAATGCATCGAGGAGCTTTCAGTCGTTTGACTTCACGGTCAAGAACCCTTCTTAGTTCCTCAGGGGCTTGCCGGTCTTCAGCATGCTCATGATCCTGTCCTGGGTCTTTCCCTCGCCGCAGAGGCTCAGGAAGGCTTCCCTTTCGAGATCCAGGATTTCCTGCTCGGTCACGAAAGTCCCCTCCGGGCAGTCGCCGCCCGAGATGATGTGGGCAAGCTTCTTGGCAACCACCACATCGTAGTCCGAAACGTAATTGCCGTGCCTCATGTTGTAAAGGACGGAATCGGCGATACCGCGGAAATTCTCACCCATGACAGGGATCAGGGCGGGACCGGGCTTGCGATAGAACCTCGAGAGTCCCAGCACAACCTCCTTGGCGTCGTAGATCTGTTGATCCCTGTTCAAAGAAATGTTGTCGGACCTTCGGAAGTATCCGAGTTCCTTCGCCTCCATGGCGCTGGTGGCCACTTTCGCCATGCCGATATTCTCAAAGACCTTCTGGTAATAGCCCTGGAGGTTGAGCCCCGTGGCGATGACCCCCTCGGGGATCCCCTCGGTGACGCGCACCATCAGTTCCTTGGTGCCGCCGCCCGCCGGGATGACGCCCACGCCAACCTCCACGAGGCCGACATAAGTCTCTCCGCAGGGCTGGCACCGGGCTGCGTGCATGGAGACCTCGCAGCCGCCGCCCAGGGTCAGGCCCGCCGGCGCCGAGACGACGGGCTTCGAGAGGTACTTCATCCGCATATTGGCCTGCTGGAAATCATTGACCAATTTTTCGAGGATATCCCAGTCCCCCTTCTGGATGGCGATGAGAACTTTGAAGATGTTGGCGCCGGCCGAGAAGTTGCTCCCCTGGTTGCCCACGACGAGCCCCAGAAAATCCTTTTCCACGATGTCACAGCTCTCGAACATCAGGCGGATGATGTCGTCATCGATGGCGTTCATCTTGGTGTGGAACTCCAGACAGGCCACTCCGTCGCCGATGTCAATGAGGCTCGCGCCCGGGTTCTCCCTGACGACTTTCTTCCGGTCCTTGAGGGGCGCGAGGAAAATGATCTTCGGGCTTTCCGGGATCTTGACGTATTTTTTGGCTTTGAAGTCATAGGCATATTTCCCGTCGGCCTTCTCGGTGTAGAAGGAACCGAAGCCGCCTTTCAGCATCTCCTCGACGCTCGCCGGGACCGGCTTCTTGAGGGCCTTCATCACCTCGACGGCTTCCTTTACACCGACGGCGTCCCAGGTCTCGAAGGGTCCGAGCTGGTGGTTGTAGCCCCATTTCATGGCGTTGTCGATTTCGACGACACTGTCGCTGATCTCGGGGATACGGTTGGCCGAATAGATAAAGTTGTTGCACAGGTACTCCCGGATGAGATCGGCGGCGGCATCCTTGGCGCCGAAGACCATCTTGAGTTTCTTTTCAAAGGGAACTTCGGCTTTCTTGGCCGCACCGACGGATTCATATCTCGGCGCCTGCGGCGGGACATATTCCATGGTATGGTAATCGAGGACGAGCTTGACCTTCTTTCCCTTTTCGTCCTTGAGTTTCTTGTAAAAACCCTGCTTCGTCTTGTTCCCGAGCCATTTTCGCTCCAGGAGCCCCTTGATGAATTCGGGGGGCATGAAGAGGTTTCGCATCTCGTCTCCGGGCAGGGCCTCGTAGAGGTTCTTCATGACGTGGAACGCCGTGTCCAGTCCCACGAGGTCGAGCGTCCCGAAGATGGCGGAGCGGGGACGTCCTACGGCCTCGCCCAGGACGGCGTCGATCTCCTCGACCTTCATGCCGCGCTTCACCATGAGGTCGAAGGCGTTGGCCATGTCGAAGACGCCGATCCGGTTGGCGATGAAGTTGGGGACGTCCTTGCACATCACAATCCCCTTTCCCAGCCGGTCCTCACCGAACCGGGTCATGAAATCGATGACTTCCTTTTTCGTCTCCTTCAGCGGGATGATCTCCAGGAGTTTCATGTAACGGGGCGGGTTGAAGAAGTGGGTCCCGAGGAACCGCTCCTTCAGTTTCGGGCTGAAGCTCTCGGCGATCTCGGCGATCCGGATGCCCGAGGTGTTGGTCGAGACGATGCAGTCAGGTCCCACGATCTTCTCGACCTTCGCGAAGAGATCCTGCTTGATCTTCAGATTTTCGACAACGGCCTCGATGACCCAGTCCACGCCGGCGAGCCACTTCAGGTGATCCTCAAAGTTGCCGACCTTGACCATGGATGCGTTCTTCGCCGTGAAGAAGCTTGCCGGTCTTGATCTCAGCGCCCCATCGAGCCCCCTCTGTGCGAAACTGTTTCGCCAGGCGGGGCTTTCCTTCGTCAGGCCCTTCGCCTTGTCCGCATCGGTCAGGTCAAAGGGGACGATATCCAGGAGCACGCATTCGATGCCGCAGTTGGTCAGGTGTGCCGCGATGGCCGCGCCCATGACGCCGGCACCCAGCACCGCAGCTCGTTTGATTTCGTATGGCATGTTGTCCTCCTTCTATTTCTATTTTCTGGAAACCTGCATAGCAGGTCATTGTTTTCAGGCACTGAAAGACTCTTCGGCCATTTCGACAGGAGCCCGGTCGCCTAACTTGACCGCCTCGCACCTCGCCCGGATGGTGGAGAGGACGTTGACGGCAAAGAATCTCGCGGCCGCAACCTTTCCCTGGTAAAAGGCCACATCGGGAACCTGATGGACGAGCGCCCGCTGCTTGGCCACGGAACCCTTCGCGCCCCTTTCCGCATAAATCGTCTTCAGCTTCTGCGCCGCAACCTCTGCCTGCTGCATGAGAAGGGAGCCGATCGCGACATCCCCGAAGAGCTCGAGGTACGGTTGGGCATAGAGGATCGGAATCAGGAAACCGGCACCCTTTCCCAGACGGTAGAAGTGCAGGGTCAGATCCGTTATGGCGTTCCGGGCATCATCCAGGTACTGACAGGCCTGCTTCAGCTCCTCGAATTCGCGTCCCGATGAGATGATCGTATTCAGGATCTCGACCATGCTCAAAAGGTGCATGCCTTTCTTCATGCCGATTTTCCTCCCCACAAGGTCCAGGGCCTGGATGCCGTTCGTGCCTTCGTAAATCGCCGTGATCTTGCAGTCCCGGAGATAGTGCTCCACGGGATACTCCGAACAGTATCCGTAACCCCCGTAGACATCGACGGCCTTGGAACAGACCAGGAAGGACTTGTCGGAGATATAGGCCTTGCAGATGGGTACGAGGACATCCATCAGTCCCTGCCACTTTTCCCTCTCCTCCTTTGTTTCGGCAGATTCTTCCATGTCGATGCAGAAGTACGTCTGGTAGAGTAGTGATCTCATGCCTTCCACATGGGCCTTCATCCAGAGGAGCGTCCGGCGGATGTCCGGGTGGCGGATGATCGGAACGGGTTTGGCATCGGGATCCTTCATTTCGAAGATCTCCGTCCCCTGGATCCTTTCCTTGGCGTATTGAACGGCGTGTTCGTAAGCCGCTGACGCGACACCCAGGGCCTGATTGCCCACCTCCAGTCTCGCTTCGTTCATGAGCTTGAACATGATCCGCATGCCGTCACGCTCCCTGCCCAGCAGCTCCCCGATGCATTTCCCCTCCTCACCAAAGATGAGCGTGCAGGTGGCCGAGCCCTTGATACCCATTTTGTGCTCGATGTTTCCCGTCTTGACATCATTGGACTCGCCGATGGAGCCATCGGGCTTCACGCGGTACTTGGGAACAGCAAAGATGGATATCCCTCTCGTCCCCTGGGGGTCCCCCTCGATCCGCGCAAGAACCGCATGAACAATGTTGGGTGTGAGGTCGTGGTCCCCGCTCGAGATGAAGATCTTGTTGCCTGTGATGCTGTAGGTCCCGTCGGGAAGCCTCTTCGCCGTCGATTTCAGCGCCCCGACGTCGCTCCCCGCACC
>JAPLJU010000250.1 GCA_026388445.1 Deltaproteobacteria bacterium | reverse complement strand
TATAGTTTTGAGTATGATTCATAATATATTTGAGGGCGATGATGCACGCCGCGAAAACCGTCCGGTTAAACCGGTGAGGGTTCTGTAAGATTTACCCCCCCCTCCTGCGCCAGGGTGGTCCGGGGTGATCCATGCGAATTTCGAGGTAAAACATAAATAATTTCGCCTGTGTGTCATGTGGTCCGGGTATTTTTCTATAAAATAGCTTATATTAAACATACTATACGCGCGCGCGCGCGCGCGTCCCGTAATAGGTTGATTTTCACCCGGACCACCTGGAGCACCTTTCAAATACTCTATTATAATATGGACTTAAGTGGTCCGGGTGAACACGTTTCGCTTGACGCACACCCGGACCACCCTGGATCACTTGCGTCCTCATTTTATGGAGATCCCCAAAAGGGGACCGGGGGAAATGACTCCCTTTTGCATCCATGCTATACCTCTGTGTTGACCTTGATTCCCTTAATCGACCGAACGCACCGGCCATCTATGCGCGGGCGGTACTGTTTCAAGTATTGGTGAGCCGCATAGAGCTCGCGGAAGAAGTTCTCAATATTCATCATCTGATAGCCGCTCTCGCCGCAGTAGCTCCTGTAGTCCCGGTAGATGTCACGCTTCGAGACTTCGAACTCCTCGCCCAGGATGCAGCGATCCTCGACGTAAGCCACAACACTGTTGTTGCCCCGCCGGTAATCAAGCAGGATTCTGTCTGTCTCTTCGCAGTGGGTGAAACCATTCTGCTCCCAGAGGCGATGTAGGCCCTCGACGGCCCAGACGAAAATCTCGGAAAGCTCGGTCTTCAATTTATCCAAGAGGAAGGGATCGGCGTCCCCATCGAAGAATTGGCCCTTGAATTGGACTGGAAGCAGTCGGCGAAAATATCCGTCGCTGTTGTCCAAGACACGCGGCAGGCGGTTCGCCGCGAAGGCCAGCTTGCACGTGGGGCAGAACTCGAACACGTTTTTGTGCTTGTATGCGGCATTGATTGGATCACCCGAAATGATCGCTTTTAGGAAAGGGCTTTCCAAGGCCCGGCCGCCGACCTCCGTCGATATATTCAGGAGCTTGCCATAGAGCGATGAGCGTTGAAACTGATCCTCGAGCCCCTGGAACGATACTGCGGCACAGTTCCTCGCGCCGACGACCTCGAACATCACCTTTAAAAATACACTCTTGCCGTTCGCGCCCGAGCCCAGGAGTAGAAGACCTTTTTCATAATCCGTCGATGACGATAGGCAATAGCCAAGAAACTCCTGCAACTGCCTGATGGGGCCCTCTTCTCCAACGCTTTCGTCCATAAACTCGAGCCAACGCGTACACGTCTTTCGCGAATCAGGATCATAGGAAATCGGCAATATGTATGTTGCAAGAAAATCAGGATCATGCTCGCGAAGCTCAAGAGTTTTTAGATTAAACATGCCATTCTCGATGCAGATCCAATCAACCTGGTCGTTCATCGCCCGACCTTCCGGAATCACAGATCCGCCGCGTACACAGTAAAGAGCATTTTCTGCGCGGCCCCTGTCAAACTCATTCCCGAGTAGTAAAACGATCAGCTTGCCGATGTAGTGCTCGTGGATCTCCTCCCAGAATTTTCCATTCCAAATATATAGCAATCCCTTATCAGCCTTGATCTTGACGCGTTTAAAAACTTCCTCCGCAATAAGCATTGGTTTATAGCTCAGTCGATCATTCACGCCACGATCAAAGAACGCTCCCGGCGTCGGGTTCACTTCTTCGAAAAGCCGATTGATCATTGTGAGTCCGTCAGATTTTCCAACTTTACACCGGGCGAGTCATTCACCCAGGCAACGATTTCGTTTTCCAGGAACATTAGGCGGCCACCGACTTTTCGAAAGGGGATCTTCCGACGCAGTACCAGGTTTCGAATGGCCCCAGGGGATCGATCAAGGTATTGAGCAGTTTTCTCTATGTTCCAGAGAGTCATTGTCATCCGGTAGGGCAAACAAGAAGGGCGGAATGAGATGGTGAGGCACCTCACTGCCGCCCTTCTTGCTTCTTGCGTCCCCTGACGGTCGGCCAACCGTCAGGGGAACCCTTATTTATTTTTCCGTTTCCGCGCAGTTTTTCATAAATGCAAATCTAGCCACGAATTCCGCCTTGAGCTTTTCGATTAAATCTACTCCTGTCAAAGTCTCGCCCTTTTGCGTCTTCGCAAATTCAGTTGCGAGCCTCGGGGTGTCCGCACCATAAACCTCGTCCAGGGCCAGCTGCTCGGCGACGTATCTCAGAACAATATTCTGTACCACCCGGCCCTCGCCGATCCCGTGAATCTCCGCTAATTCCGTGATCGTCGGCCAGAAGGCTGCGTCGACGTTGGCCACCAAATTGAAAGCCTCCTGTGCAAATCCTGTCATGGATTTACCCCGTCGGCGAGCCACCTCTTCGAATCGCTCCTTCAAGATTACGGGTATTCGGAAATTGACAAGTACTTTTTCGTTTGGGTCCTTCATCACGCACCTCACGGGGACTTTTTATGTTTCATTTTTGCTTTATTATATATAATTAAATAAAGTTGTCAAGAAGAATATTGCTTTACATCATAAATATTTTTGCTTTTATTTTCCTCAGGGGTAGTGTGAAAATTAGTGTGACTCCGTAGGCAGAAAGGGTGATTTTTTGATGAACAGAGTGACACAGGGAGACAACCAAAGAAGAATGAAAGAATAGAAAAATCGACGATTTATCAGTGATTACATAAAACTAGAGCGCTGGCCGTTACCGTTTCCGGAGACCAACGCTCTATCCAACTGAGCTAACCGCCCGCACCGTTTATTTTGCTATCTTTTCAGGTTGAGCCATTTGACCACTTGGATGGCCGGCTCACTGCGGTTCATCGTGTAGAGATGAAGCCCACGGACCCCGTTTTTCAGGAGATCTTCCGCCTGCCGGAAGGCGTGCTCCGTCCCGTACTTCTCCACTTCCACCGGCTGATCCTTCACCTTGTAGATCTGCTCGGCGAGCTTCGACGGAATCGTCGCCCCGCAGAGTTCTGAGATTTTGACCATCTGACCGTAATTTTGCAAGAGGAAAACTCCGGGGATGATGGGCTTTGAGATGCCGAGCCGGTCCGCCCTGTCCCGGAATTTGTAAAAGGCGTCGTTCACGAAAAAAAGTTGTGTGATGATGAAATCCGCGCCTGATTCGACCTTCCGCTTGAGGTTCACCAGATCGGCCTCCCGGCTCGGCGCTTCCGGGTGCCCTTCCGGGTAACCCGCCACTCCGATGCAGAAGCCGTTCTTCGACCCGATGAATTCCACCAACTCGTTCGCGTAACCGAATCCGCCTGCCTGCCTGACG
>JAPLJU010000300.1 GCA_026388445.1 Deltaproteobacteria bacterium | reverse complement strand
GTGATTTTTCCACCGTCGATCTTGAGCAGGTCGATCCGGGCGGACAAGGGCGTCTCGGCTTTCTTTTCTATTTCTTCTGCCGCACGGACAAGGACCGGCCTGGGGTAGATAAGCTCCCCTTCTTTTGTCCGCCGTATGATCACCTCCGGCGACTGAAGGGAGACGCTGGAAAGGTGGACCGATGGCACAAGCGGTTCAGCAGATGCTATCGCGATTTTGAGAGAAGGATAACGGAGAACCTTGTTGTTCTGCAGGTCATCGAGGGCGGCATTTCTCAGTTCAACATCCCCCGTAATTTTAAAAACCGGCGGTTTATTCTTGAACCGGGTGAAAGAGAGGCTCGCCGTCGTGTCGAGGACCGCCGAAACAATCTTGAAGTTCGTCTTCACGGGAATGTATCTCGCGTAAAAGGGGATATCGAGGTCCTTGATCTGGACGTCGAAGGACGTTTCGAGCGAATCCTCGAAAGGCTTTGTCTTCCCTTCCAGCTTGAATGGGTCGCCGTTGATGACGGCTGAAAATTTCGGCTCCGTATAGTCATCGATATAGTAAGCGAGATTAGAAACGAAGGGGATGGAGACGTTGAGCTCCCGCACGGTGTGATTTGTTTCCTTCGGCCCGTCCCAGAAATCCACGCTTCCGTTGATGATATGGATGTTGTGGATCAGAAAACGGGGCAACGCCTTTTCCTCCTTTGGTTTTTCCTCTTTGGGAATGAGATCCGAGAAATTATAGGATTCATCCACATTCCTGGAGACGTGGATGTAGGGATTCGTGAAGCGGATTTCCTTGAGAACGGGGGCCCGCAGGAGAATAGACTGGATCAACTCCGTGTTCAGGTAGAGGTCGTCAAAGGAAATAAAATTCGCTTTTCCGTCCCTTTCCTTGATGACAAGGCCTTTCAGGTTGGCGGAAAGGGTATAAGGGTTGATCCGGATGGCTTCAATGCTTACCTCCCGGTGAAGTGCTTCGGTGAGTTTCTCGAGGAGCATCGGTTTGACAATGGGGGGAAGGACGAAAAATCCGGCGATTCCGACCAGGGCCAGAATTACGGCAAGCCCGATGAGGATCTTCTTGAAGCGGCTCATGGGTGACCTCCTGCGAGTTTTCAAGCGCTGAGGGTGAAAGGCGAATCAAAAAAACAACCTCCAAAATCAGCATCCGGAGAACAAGGGACACATGATTTGAAGGGCGAATCCTCTTTTCAAGAGATGATTGGACTGACGTTATTCATATAGCACATCTTGAAGACGGAATAAAAAGTTTTACCGCTGGAATTTTGCACCCATGGGTTCCAGGTTGCCCCGGCATCGGTTCAGGAGATCTTCCAGGCGAGGAAGAGATCCCGACTGTCGCGCGGCATGGTTGAGATGATCCAGCCCGGCAGGGATGTGATCGAGGAAACCCCGGAGGTTCTTTCTCAGGGCCAGAAACCCGTAGGCGCCGAGGGCCTGCATGAGCCTCTGCACTGAAGCGTTCCAGAACATCTTCTGAAAAGCGGGCCAGTCCATGCTGTTCTTCGAGAGGTTGTAGTAGTAGGAGAGAAGATCAAGGCGCTCCTCGTCAGCGATCTCCACATAGGCGTCACAGAGAAGGGAGCCCAGGTCATAGAAGAGGGTGCCAAATCTCATCCCCTGGAAATCAATAAGGACAGGCTCGCCATCCCGGATCATGACATTCCGGGATTGAAAATCACGGTGCACGAGCGAGCGCTCTGTCCCCACGAGCCCGCCGGCAAGGGCCGCCAGTTCTTTCTCCAGCTTTTCATGCGCTGACCGCTCAAGCTCGATGCCACAGATGTTTCGGACGCAATTTTCCATGAAATAGGTCCGTTCCCACCGGTAGAGATCGGGTCCGAAAGGCTCCATCAGCGGAACGTCGCGAAGTGGGAAGGAATCCACGGGGAAGGCATGGAGCTTCCGGATGGCCTCGAGGGTCTTCCGGTAGAGGGTCTTTCTCTCCTGCCGGCCGACATCTTTCAGCGAGTAAAGGTCCTTTTCCCCCAGGTCTTCCATGAGGATGAAGCAGCGATCCATGTCTTGTGCGAGGATACGGGGGACGGGAACGCCGATCCCCCGGAGGAATTCAGCGATGGGCACGTAGAAGGCATTTTCACGGCGTGCGGGGTTGTAGTCCACGAGGATGAAACTTCCCGCGTGAGCGCTGATACGGTGAATGTCCCTCTCCGATCCCCCCCGGTGTATGAGTTCCAGGTTCATCGGGGCCCGTGCCTCGAGGCGGAGGGCACTCCTCGTAAAGGCCTTCAAGCCGCCATCATCCGGCTTCGCCGCCCGTTCATACCGTGGCCATAGCGCTTTTATTCTCTCGTACTCTTCCGGGGAGCCGATGTCATACCATGCACCCTCGTCGATGACGATACCCCTGATGGATCCCGGTTTTTCTGCGATGCTCCGGAGAAAGGGGAAGACCACGGATTCGATCCTGCCCGGTTCAAGGTATTGAAGATACGAGGTCTCCACGGCGTAGATGCCCGCAAAGAGGCAGCTTTGAATCCCCGGTTTTCCGAGGGTGTGGCGCAGGTCGCAGATCGCACCGTCATCGTCGATGTTCACATTGAGCAGCGGGCCGGTGCTTCGCAGGGTCAGGGTTACCTCCACCCGCTTCCGCCCGTGGGCTTCCGGGAGCCGGTTCAGGGGAAGATCGGTGATGATGTCCCCGTTGTAACAGAGGATGGCCTCGTCATCTTTCAAGAGGTCTTCGATGTTCTTGAGTCCCCCCGCCGTGTCCAGGAGGACGGGCTCATGGCGGACCGAGTCCGGCGCCCAGGATGAAGGCCGTTTTGAATCGGCGTTTGCTCGAGCCTTTCTTCATGATTTCTTCCTGCCGAATTCGGGATCGATCTTGACGAGTGCCGTCACGATGAAACCGGGGATCGTTGCGGCCATGACCCAGAGGAAGTAGCTCTGGTAGCCCAGTTGCTCCTGCAGCCAGCCGCTGAACATGGCCGGAATCATCATCCCCAGGGCCATGATCCCCGTGGAGAGGGCGTAGTGCACGGTTCTGTACTCGCCTTCGGATACCATGATCATGAACATCGTGTAGGCCGTGAACCCGAATCCGTAGCCGAACTGCTCCACGGCAACGGCCATGTTGATCAGGTGGAAATTCTCCGGCAAGGCCTGTGAGAGATAGACGAAGACGAGGTTCGGCAGGTGCATGACGCAGACCATGGCCCAGATCCAGAACCGGAGACCCTTCCGGTAAATGGCATACCCGCCGAGGAGGCCGCCCAGCATGAGGGCGATGACGCCCACGGTGCCGTAGATGACGCCCACCTCGTACGTGGTCAGTCCCAGCCCCCCCTTCGAGCGCGGGTCGAGCAAAAAGGGCGCGATGATCTTGACCAGCTGTGTTTCAGCAAGCCGGTAGAAGAGAAAAAAGGCCACAATGGTCAGGATGTCTTTCTTTCTGAAGAAAAGACCGAAGATGTGAAGAAATTCTTTCACCAGGGACGACGAGGGGTTTCTCACGGCCGGACGGTCCGCCGCAGGACAGGGGAGGGCAAAGAAGTGGTAAAGGCATAAGGCCGCCATGGCCACCGCCGCCGCGAAGAGGGCCATGGCCCACGCCGTCGGGATGTCGCGGCCGTGTCCTTCGAGAAAGCCCGCGAAGATGACAAGGCCGCCCTTGGTGGCGATCGTGGCGAT
>JAPLJU010000022.1 GCA_026388445.1 Deltaproteobacteria bacterium | reverse complement strand
CATCTTGAGCACTCCTTACCCTCCTCCCTAAATGGTTGGTAAATCCCAAACCACTTTAGCAGGAGACGAACGGCTCCGGGTGGTCAATGTTCGGTTATCACTACCCCCTTCTTCTGGTCAATTTTCGATTATCACACCGATGTAAACCAGTCGACTGTATCTGACCGCCATGATTCTGCATGTTCAGTGAAAACAATTACTTCAAGTTCTTGCTCAATCGCCTTTTTAAAAATCTGGTGGACGCTTGCCTTTCCATCAATGTAATTGGTATGAATATGAAAATCCCACAGAGGAGGCATCTTATCGCTCAATAACTCTGATGTCGAGATAAAATAGGCTGTGTCAAATCGATTCCGCATCAATAAATTTCTATAAATTGTTGTAGCAAGTCCATGGTTCAAGAGCTTGGTTCAATTTAATGTGATTAGAAAGCCCGACATGGCATCCTTCTCCGATCCTGGCATTGTTGCCGATAACGACGCCGGCTCCGATCAAGCAATAAGGCTCAATCACGACATCCTGATTGATATTTACGTGGCTCAGAATGCAAGATCCTCTTCTAACCACACTGCCATTCAAAATTGAAGAGTTCGGGCCGACGATAACGCCATCTTCAATGGTGCAATATTTTGAAATAATGGCACTTTTATGGATTAATGTCGGGAATGCATATCCCTGCGCCGATTTTTCTTCATAAATTCTTTTTCTGTATCTGGGCTCACCGATGCCGATGATCAGATTTTTTACCCTGCGAACATCGATTTCGGCGATTTTCCCAACGATTTCATAGTTACAAACTTTTCCTGCATCAGGATAACCATCGTCAAAAAATCCTGATATTTTAAATTTATTATCCGATTCAACGATATCAATGACAAATCGACCGAGCGTGCCTGCACCGATGATATATATTTCCATATTATTATCAACCTAAGAACAATTTGCTCACGAGACTCCATGCCCTACGGGGGATTCAATCAACGGACTCACCCTATGACGATTTGTTTTGAAATTATTCGCCCTCGCAGACTGCCGGACTCGGCAGGCATCGTTCGTATCGCATTTTGTGCCTGAAACAAAGCCCTTTCATTGTGTTTATTGCTGCATCCGGAGCATGCGTCGATTTGTTCCTTCCTTTTTCTGGCTGACCATATCCTTCATCCATCTCATCTTGCCCTCCTTGAACCAATACAAATCCGATACATTCTGCCTGTATATATCAAGAATGGCCTGCGCATGCACCGGTTCCGAATCGAAAAGGACGTAAATCTTGAAGAGGTTGTTGAGCACCGTGGCGTCTTTGACATCTTTGAAGCGTTCCGGACCGGTGTCCGCATCGAGCGCTTCCTTTTGCAGCGAGGGGATGAGGGTCTTGTGCACCAGTACCGCGGCGTTCATTTCAAAGTAAACCAGCGACCATTCGCCGGATTGTATCATCGTAAAGATCATGGGGGTTGCGATGTAATGCAACAGGGCCACCTTCGCTGGGTAGCGTTCGAGAAATTGATTTATGGTGCTGGCGTGCAGCCCCCCTATAAGCCTGTTGTAATCGGGCATCACCTGCTTCACATAGGGACCGTAGCGGGGGTCGATCATCACCTTGTACTCGGGATACATCTTCCAGATCATGTAACCGCCGACGTAATAATCGTTGAAAAGAGGCGGCGGCTGCTTGTTTTTCATTATAAATTCCGCCTCTTTGACGGGGGCCAACTCATCGAGCCCCTTGCCGAACCAGGTACGCTGATCGATCAGGCAAAGCGACGTAAAGACGATAAATCCGGAAAGGATCAGAAACAGTGCAAGGGCCGCCGGCTTCAGATTCCGCTTCAAATCCGGCGCCTGGATCCTGTGCAGAAGGTACAGAATGGAAAACAGGGCGAAGAGGGGAAAGAAAATACTGTAGCGCGAGGTGCTCATGCCAAAAAAGAAAAAGAAGAGGTTGAAGGCGATGAGGGTCACGTCCAGGACCCTTTTTTTGAAATAGGCATAGAGGCAAAGGCCGCAAAAAACGGCGGCCAGGAGGGTCTGCGCCCAGGCCGAACCGAAAAAACGGTAGGTGATGAATTTTGACGGAGACAGATACGGCCACAGGCTGTAATAGGCCAAAAGGTCGGCTGCGCCGCCCGTATAGGTCTCCGAGAGCAGGGCCTGGATATTGAAAATATGATAGTCAATGCCGTACGGGTTGATCAGGACGGCGAGGTACGAACGTACGGGTTGATCAGGACGGCGAGGTACGAAAGGCCCACGGACGCCGCAAACGGAAGCAGCCACTGCCGGGACATCCCGTGCCGCTTGAAGAACCAGTGGTTCAGCGCTTCGCCCGCAAGGAGCATCGAAACAAGCGCCAGCCCCAGCAAATAGCCGCCATGCAGATTGACCCAGAGCAGAAAAACGGGCGGATAGATAAAGAAGAGCCGGGGCCGGTCATGGGTCTTGCAATAGAAATACAGAAACGCGGACAGGGCAAAAAGCAGGGTGCTGAATATTTCGGGCTTATAATAGATGGCGGTGATGTTCAGGACCATGGCGACCAGGAGCAGGCCCGCCAGTTCGCTGATGGAAAACGAACTGCCCATCGATCTGACGTAAAAGTAATACAAAAAAAAGAGACCGCCGAAGACGAGCCACTGGATCAGCCACAGCCCGAAGCCGGAAAGGAGGGTATAGGCAATGTAAAAAATCGTGCTCCCCAGCCATGTGTTGTAGATCCAGCCGGAATCGGCCGGGGTCCAGGAGAAAATCGCGTGGTCGATGCGCAGGGTGTGATTGTGGACATAATATTCGCCCAGCTTCAAATGCCACCAGATGTCGTAATCACCCCACGGGTTCGGGTGATAGAGCATCACCATGAAGGGAAAGACGATCATCAGCGCATAGAGCAATATCCTGCTGTCCGTAAAGGAGAGAACAGCCCTCGCGGCGGATTGCATCGGAGAAGGACCCTGATCCACGAAAACGGCCGGCTTCACGGCCGCTTTCCTTTCTTTCTTCCTGCCCGCCATCTCTAACAGGCCCCCTGAAGGAACATGAGATCACCCTGATTTTTACTGCTGTATCCGAAGCATACGTTGTCTTATTTCTTCCTTTTTCATGCCGATAAAATGCTCCATCCACTTTATCGTGCTCTCCTTGAACCAATACAGATCCGGAACATTCTGCCTGTATATATCAAGAATGACCTGCTCGTGTATGGGCTCTAAATTGAAAAGGAGGTAAAGCATGAAAAGCTTCCTCAACATAGACGGATTATTTACATCCCTGAAGCGTTCCGGACCGATGTCCGCTTCGAGCGCTTCCTTTTGCAGCGAGGGGATGAGGGTCTTGTGTACCAGCACCGCGGCGTTCTTTTCAAAGTAAACCAGCGACCATTGGCCGGATTGCATGAGCCTCAGGATGACGGGCGCTTCTTCCGCCAAATGCACCAGGGCCACCTTCGCCGGGTAGCGTTCAAGAAATTGATTCATGGCCCCGACATCCAGTCTCCCCATAAGCCTTTTGTAATCGGGTATCACCTGCTTCGCGTAGGGACCGTAGCGTGGATCGATCATCACCTTGTACTCGGGATACATCTTCCAGATCATGTAACCGCCGACGAAATAATCGTTGAAAAGCGGCGGAGGCAGTTTGTTCTTCATTATAAATTCCGCCTCTTTGACGGGGGCCAGCTCATCGAGCCCCTTGCCGAACCAGGTACGCTGATCGAGCAAGACAAGCGATGTAAAAACGATATATCCGGAAAGGATCAGAAACAGTGCAAGGGCCGCCGGCTTCAGATTCCTCTTCAAATCCGGTACCTGGATCCTGTGCAGAAGGTACAGAATGGAAAATAGGGCGAAGAGGGGAAAGAAAATGCTGTAGCGCGAGCTGCTCATGCTGAAAAAGAAAAAGAAGAGGTTGAAGGCGATGAGGGTCACGTCCAGGACCCTTTTTTTGAAATAGGCATAGAGGCAATGGCCGCAAAAAACGGCGGCCAGAAGGGTCTGCGCCCAGGCCGTGCCGAAAAGACGGTATGTGAAGATTTTTGACGGCGACAGATACGGCCACATGCTGAAGTAAGCGATGATGTTGGTCATGCCGCCCATGTAGGTCTCGGACAGCAGGGCTTGGATATTGAAAATGTGATAGTGAATGCCGTACGGGTTGATCAGGACGGCGAGGTACGAAAGGCCCACGGACGCCGCAAACGGAAGCAGCCACTGCCGGGACATCCCGTGCCGCTTGAAGAACCAGTGGTTCAGCGCTTCGCCCGCAAGGAGCATCGAAACAAGCGCCA
>JAPLJU010000090.1 GCA_026388445.1 Deltaproteobacteria bacterium | reverse complement strand
ATCAACATCAACACGGCCCCGCGTCAGGTCCTGAGGGCGCTCGCACCGGGCATCACGGAGTCGGCGGCTGAAGAGATGGAGCTTTTCAGAAAGAAAGAGAGAGATAGACTTTCCGATCCCCTGTGGTATAAGAATGTGGGCGGCATGGAGACCGTCACAATCAATTCGAACCTCCTCTCCGTTCGAAGCGAAGTTTTCTCCGTCTCCTCCACGGGTGTCATCGGCACCCTGAACCGCGCCATCAGCGGCATGGTGGAGAGGGACGGGAGCGGGAAGATCAAGATACTGTCCTGGAAGGTGCGTTGATGTCGAAAAAGATCCTGGGTCTTGATATCGGGAAAGATACCGCGAAGGTGGTTCAGGTCACCCGGTCCTTCAAGAAAGAATACCGGATCACCGGCTGGGATGTCGTGGACCTCCGTCAATCCGGAAGCCTCTACCAGGGCCTTCAGAGGATCTTTGTCGATCCGGCCTTCCGGGGCAACGAGGTCATCCTGTCCCTTCCCGCGAAGAGCTTTTTCTTCCGAAACGTCCGCCTCCCCTTTCAGGACAAAGGGAAGATCTCGCAGACGCTCCCTTTTGAAATCGAACCGCTTATTCCGCATCCTATCGATGACGCGCTCATCGATTTTTTCGTCGTCTCGCAGACGGCAGAATCCGACATCTTCGCCGCCGTCATCCCGAAGTCCGTCGCGAACGAGCGCATGGAGCTGATTTCAGCATCGGATGCATCTCTCTCGGCTGTCGACGTGGAAGCGATGCCGCTGGCGGCCCGGTTGGTCAAATCCGGCATTCCCACCGGCTTCCACATCCTTCTGGACATCGGTGCCCGGGACAGCGTGGGTGTCTTTTTCAGAAACGGTAAGTTCTTCCAAATTCGATCCTACGCCTTCGGCGGCGATACCATCACTGAAACTTTGGCGGAGACACTGAAAATCCCCATCTCCGACGCGGAGACGAGAAAACGAAGGGGCGAGCTTCGCGGCGCCGAGAAGGAGATCTCCCAGGGGTGTGAGCGGTTCTTCGGAGAACTGAAAAACACGCTTCAATCCCTCAAGATGCTGGGCAACTTCGAAGAAGAGATGACGAGGGCGTCGCTCACAGGCGGCGGCGCGCTCTGCAGCCGCATCCAGGAAGAAATGGGCCGGTATTTCAACGTGCCAGTCGATTTCGTCGATCTGGTCTCCATGGAAAATATTCCCTTCGCCGGGGAAAGAGACCGTTGGAATCCCCTTCTCATGAACGAGGCCCTTGCCCTGGCGATCCGGCAGCCCCGGGGAGCGGTGGGCTTCAATTTCAGACGGACAGCCTTCACGTTCAAGCTCTCCTTCATGGAATTCAAAAAAGAATTCAAGTGGGCCGCGATCGGAGCCTGCATTCTCTTCGCCCTTGCAACCGTCGATGTAGGCGTTGATTTTTTTGCCGATCGCACCCGGCTCGAAAATATCAAGAAGGATATCAACAACCTCTTCCGTCAATGCTGCCCCGAAGTGACGAACATCGTCGACCCCGCATCCCAGATGAAAACAAAGTTGACGGAGATCAAGAAATTTGCCGCCCTCGCCAGGGGTCTCGGCGGGCAGGCAAGCGTGCTGACCGTCCTGAGGAACATCTCCGAGCGTCTTTCCGTCTCGTACAATTTCCAGATTCTGGGCTTTTCCTTTGACGGTGATATGATCAGCCTTCGCGGCGAGACGGACAACTTCGAGACGGCCGACCGAATCAAAAAAGAACTGGGCAGTTCGGAATTCTTCCGGGACGTCGCCATATCGTCGTCGAACCTCTCCCGGGGCGGAAACCGGGTGGAGTTCGAGATGAAAATCACGCTGGCAAAAAAGACATGAGAAACCTCTGGTCAAAACTGGGAAAAAGGGAAAGGACCTTCGTCGTGGGCGGAGTGGGGCTGCTCGCGCTCTTCGCCCTGATCCAGTTCGCCCTCGTCCCCTTCTTCGAGAATAAGAAAAAGGTGAGCAGCGCTCTCGACCGGCAGGAGAAGGTTCTCAAGGAGATGATCGTTCTGAGCAAGGAGTATGAGGGCCTCAAGGAGGATACGGAAGTGATGAAAGGCGCCCTCGAGCGGCGGTCGCCGGACTTCACGCTCTTCTCTTTCCTGGAACGAAAGGCCCGGGAAGCCGGCGTCCGGCAGAACATCAAATCCATGAATACCACGAGGGGGATGACCACCGGCGCCTACGAGGAAACGCTTGTCGACATCCGTCTCGAGAAGCTGACGCTCAAGCAGCTCGTGCAGTTTCTCTATTATACCGATTCTCCCGAGGATGCCGTCGGTGTGAAAAAGATCACCGTCAACAAGAGTAAGGAGAGCCCCGAGCATCTCACGGTCCTGGTGCAGATGGTGACCTATCAGCCCGCGGCAGCGGCGGCGAAACCGGCAAGGGGCCCCTGAAAAACGGGAATGCGATATGCGATCGCGATGGCTCAAAAGATCGATCGGCTACGGACTCTTTGCCCTGATCGTGCTCGCGGCAGTCGTTTATATACGCCTCCCCGCGAATTTCCTCGAACGGTATGTCGTTTCGAGAATCACGGAAAACCAACCGGACCTGCTGGTGACGCTGGCGGACGCGAAACCGCAGTTCCCGACGGGTGTGCGTCTTGATCACCTGGTGATCCGCTTCCTCGACAGGGGGGGTGTCACCGTTGAATTCGAGAGGGTCTCCGCCGCGGCGGCGCTCGCTAGACTCCTCCTCGGCCGTCTGGCCTTTTCCGTCGTCGCCCGGGCCTACGGCGGGGACATCAGGGGGGACGTCGCCTTCACGGACCGTTTTTCAAGTTCGGGACCCATCCGGGCCGACATGAAGTTTGAGGAGGTCAATCTCGGGAAATGCAGCTACGCGAAGGCCCTGTCGGGACGGCAGATCGAGGGGACGGCTAGCGGCACGCTTTTATACAGTGGCACGATCGAGGATTCCATCAACGGCAGTGGCAGACTGGAAATCACGCTTCGCGACGGCTCTATTCGTTTTTTGAGTCCGGCCTTCGGTCTTGATAGACTGGATTTCAGCCGGGCAGAAGGTGAAGCGATCCTGGAAAACCGGACCCTTAAGATCAGAAACCTTCAGCTCGCGGGAAGGGATTTCCAGGGAACCTTCAGCGGTCAGATCCTTCTGGACAACGAATTTCAGAAAAGCCGCCTCGACATGAAAGGGACTCTGACGTTCTCGGGCCAGAACCCGGCCCGTCAATCGATATCGCTGACAGGCCCTCTGGCCGATCCGGCCGTCCAGTTCCTGTAAAATAATGTCCGAGGGGACGACGGGGTAACAAAGCCGATGAAGTTTAATATCAAAAAGATTCATTTTGAAAAACCCGGAAGGGCACGCGGGATACTCCTCCTTGTCTTCATCGCCCTCGCGGTCGGTTTGACCGCCGACATCATATTCCGGGTTGTCAGCGCGCGCATCTCTTCGGTGCCGCCCCTGCAGACGGCGGCTTCCGAGCCCGCCGGCGTCCCGGATGAAAGAGAGCCCCTCGAGACCTACAGGGTCATCTGGGAGAGGAACCTTCTGCAGACAACGGACCAGGCGGCCGCCGAAGACCAGATGGATGTAAATTCCCTCCAGGCCACGAGGCTCCAACTAGAGCTTCTGGGGACCGTCGCGGGGGACGGGGCATACAACTACGCCATCATCGAGGAAAAGGACAAGAAGAAGCAGAGACTCTTCAAGGTGGGAGACTCCGTCGGCAACGCCACGCTGGCCCGGGTGATGCGAAACGCCGTGGTGCTGAGGGTCGGCGACATAGACGAAGTCCTGAAAATGAAGAGACCGGAGGAGCGTGCGCCATCACGCGCCGAGAGGGCCCCCGGCCGGTTGCCGCCGGCGACAGAGGCCCGCGATACCGGCATCCCGCCGCCCGATTCGGGCCCGCAGGCGGACGTCCTCAACATCTTGACGCAGGCAAGACTCTCGCCCCACATATCCATGGGGTCCTCCGGAAAGCCGGACGGCGTTGCCGTCAGCAACATCCGGCCGGGAAGCGTTCTCCAGAACATCGGACTTGTGAACGGCGACGTCATTCAGGAAGTGAACGGCAAGGGCATTTCCAACCCTTCGGACATCGTTGACGCCTACAAAGACCTGAAACCGGGCTCGACGATCAGTGTCAAGATCAGGCGGATGGGAAAACAGGTCACCCTGAATTACAACATGGATTGAGGCTTTGCTTCTTTCCGGGACGGGCCGCATGTACACGACTTTTTTCAATCTCCGAGAAAACCCCTTCAGCCTCACACCCGATCCGCGATACCTCTACCTGAGCCCGCAGCACCGGGCGGCGATGAACCACCTCATTTACGGGATCCACGAGAAGAAGGGCTTCATCCTGATCACCGGCGGCATCGGCACGGGGAAGACCACCATCTGCAGGGCCATTATCAAAAAACTCGACCCCTCCGTGCAAACAGCGCTTATCCTCAACCCCTTCCTGTCCGATATAGAATTACTGGAGACCATCCTCCAGGAGTTCGGTATCCCCTTCGAGGGCCCGGAAAGAACGAAAAAGAACTTCATCGACGCCCTGAACGGGTTTCTCCTGACAAATTTCACTGCGGGAAGAAACGCCGTCGTGTTCATCGACGAGGCACAGAATCTGCCGCGGGCGACACTGGAGCAGATCCGGATGCTCTCCAATCTCGAAACAGAACAGGAAAAACTCATACAGATCGTCCTCGTCGGCCAGCCCGAGTTGCAGGAAATTCTCGCTTCACCGACCCTTCGCCAGATCAACGACCGGATCATGCTCCGATATCACCTGGAGCCCATCAACCGGGATAACGTGAGGCATTACATCGAGCACCGTTTGTCCGTTGCCGGGGTGGACGGACAGCTGAGTTTCGACGATGGGGCCTTCGAGAAGATTTACGAGTTCAGCCGGGGATACCCCAGGCGCATCAACGCCATATGCGACCGGGCGCTCCTCGTCGCCTACACGGAAAACGCGCGCCGCATCGAAAAAGAAACGATCTTGAACGCCATGAATGACATGAACGCCAACTACATGACGGGGGGACAGACCGTACCCTCCAGGGGGAAGCGGTGGCTAGTGCCTGTTCTCATTCTTGTTTTTGCTGTTCTTGTGGCCACAGGTGTGATATACGGGAGCCAGTTACTTCGCTTGATTTCTCCACTCAGGCTTTTTTAGTATAGAAAACTATGAGTTACATCAACGAAGCCCTCAAAAAAGCACAGGCGGATCGCAACAGTCTCTATGCCCGTTATCGTGGCATAATATCTGCAGATTTTACCCCTGGCGACCGCGGCAGAAAGAGGCTCGTGCTCGGCCTGACCTTCATAATCGTGATCCTCGTGGCCTCAACGGCTTTTTCGCTCATCGCCTATTACCGGGGCGATGCCCCCATGACGGCCATCCATGTGGCGGACTCACCCGCATTCCACCGCTCAAAGGTCGAGTCCCGGCAGGGCGTTACCACAGCGACGCCAAGCCCGTCGGTCGTGGCGGAGGCCTACTATGAGGCGGCCCTTCGTCACCAGCAGGCAAACAAGCCGGTCGAGGCCGAGATGCTCTACAAGAAGCTCCTGGAACTGGAGCCGGAGCATTACAATGCAATGAACAACCTCGGAGTGCTTTACATGAGCCAAAAGATGAACCATGAGGCGATCGAAGTCTTCAATCACATCATTGCCCTCAAGGGAGATTTCGCCGATCCCTACTATAATCTGGCCTGCCTGTATGCCCAGACGGGCAATTTCCCCCGGAGCCTCTGGTCCCTGAAGGTCGCCGTTTCAATCAACAAGGAATTCAAGGACTGGGCGAAAGAGGACAAGGACCTGGAAAAGATTCGCCACACTCCGGAATTCAAGAGAATTTGCGGAAAATAGGACCACCGGTAAGATGAGTTGCAGAAACAAGACCCTCTGGATACTGACTTTCATGCTTGTCGTTCTCTGGACGATGCCGGGACCCGCCATGGCGGCCCGGGTGGCCGGCAATGACCGGCCCGTGAACACCTCCGGGGATACACCCGTCGCCCTGCCCCCGCCTCCCGGTTACACAGACACGCAGAAGGCCCAGCCGGGTCCCCTGACGGAGCCCGCGAAAGAAGCCGCACCGGCGCAACCGGTCAAGAAAAAAAGCGCACCCAAAAAGAAAGCAACGACAGCCAGGGCACAGCAACCGGCGAAGAAAACGACGAACGCCAGGCCGCCCCAGGCGACCGGCAGCATCCCGGCCGAGGCCAACAAGGCGAAGTACATCACCATGGACTTCGATAACGTTGATATCGCCGTCTTCGTCAAGTTCATGAGCGAGATGACGCACAGGAATTTCGTGATCGATGATGACGTCAAGGGCAAGATCACCGTTTTTTCGCCCCGGAAGATCTCCGTCGACGAGGCCTACAAGGTTTTCGAGTCCGTTCTGGAAGTCCACGGTCTCACCGCCGTCCCTTCCGGTGATGTCACCAAGATCATCCAGGCGAAAGACGCCAAGGAAAAGAACATCGAGACAAGGCTCCGGGCCCAGGCCATCAGCCCTCATGACAAGATCGTCACCCAGATCGTCTCCCTGAATCACGCGAACCCCGATGACATGAAGAAGGTCCTGGATCCCCTCATCTCTCGCACGAGCATCATTGTCTCCTATCCCCCGACGGGGATGCTGATCATCACGGACGTCCTTTCGAACGTCAAGAGGCTCCTGTCCATCATCTCGGCCCTCGATGTGACCGGTGTGGGCGAGGAGATCTCCGTCATCCCCCTCAAGCACGCGGGTGCCACGGAGATGGTCAATTCCCTGAACGCCATCTTCGGCGCCGATGCCACGGCGGCGCGCCGAACGGCCCTCCCCTACGCCATGAAAATCATCCCCGACGAGCGGACGAACGCTGTTCTCGTCCGGGCGAGCGAGGTGGACACGGCACGTGTCAGGGAGCTGGTAAAACTCCTCGACCGGGAGGCCCCGAAGGGCGAATCCAGGATGCAGGTTTACAGGCTCCAGTACGCCAACGCCGAGGATCTGGCCAAGATCCTCATGAACTTGCCGGTGGTCAAGGAAGCCAAGACACCAACGGCGGCGGCACCGACACCGAGAACCACCCGGTCGCCGACGGGCACGGAAGTCCAGATCGCCGCGGACAAGGCGACGAACACGTTGATCATCACGGCCTCCAAGGAAGACTACAGGACCCTGGAGGACGTCATCAAGAAGGTCGACGTCCCCCGGGCCATGGTTTACATTGAGGCGCTCCTCATGGAGGTGAGCGTTAGCAAAAACTTCAAGGTCGGCGTGGAATGGCGCTTCCTCAAGGACACGGGAGGCGTTCCTGGATTTGACACGGGGCGGTCGGCCGCCTTCGGTGGATCCGGTGGTCTGGGACCTGGCGGCTCATACTCGATCATCCCCGGGGACACAACGTCACCGTCATTTCCGTCCGGCTTTTCCCTCGGCGTCATAGGAGCGGGGATCTCGATCGGGAATGTCATCTTCCCGAATATCGGGGCGGTCCTGCAGGCGGTACAGCAGGATTCCGATGTGTATATCCTCTCCAACCCGCAGCTCCTGACCAGCGATAACGAGGAAGCGACCGTGATCGTGGGGAAGAACATCCCCTATATCACGCGGCAGGAGCGGTCCACCACGAACGTGGACTACACCAACTACGAATACAAAGACGTCGGTGTGACCCTGAAGATCACGCCGACCATCAACACGGAGAAGTTCGTCCGCCAGAAGATCGACCTCGAGGTAACCCAGCTGGTTACCGCGGAGTCCTCGACGGGCCTTCCCACGACGCTCAAGAGGGCGACCAAGACAGTGGTTTCTGTGAAGGACGGCCAGACCATCGTGATCAGCGGCATCATGGGCGACTCGACGGAAAAGTCGGTGTACAAGGTTCCTCTCCTCGGCGACATCCCCCTTATCGGCTGGCTCTTCAAGTCCAAGTCCGACATTCGCGACAAAACGAACCTCTACGTCTTCATCACGCCCCACGTCATCGAGAACCAGGCGCAGGGGGCCGCCATCAAGGTGAAAAAACAGGAACAGATCGAGACCTTCGAGGGGGGCGTGATCAAGGGCTACAAGTGGAGGGATTTCGGTATTGATTCTCCGAGGTCCCGGACAGCGCCCCAGGAGCCGGCCAAACCGGAGGAAGTGAAAAAACCGTAATATACATGCCATCGCGCATTGACACACCAAGACCCGCACCGGGCAAAGACCCGGATGAATCGAAAAACCCGCTGCCGGCAGAGACGGAGCCCGGCATGACGGTCCGTCCTGAAACGGGCGAAGCCGCCAGGCGCCGGAATATCGGGGAGCTCTTCGCACAGAAAAAGTCCGTCAGCGAGGCGAGCACCCTCGAGTCCGTCAGCAACCAGTTCGGTTTTCCCTTCTGGGCCGAGCTTCCAGCGGAAAATATCAAGACGGAATTCACACGGCTGGTTCCCATCCATTACCTGCGGAAGCACAGGATGGTCCCTGTGGAGACGCCGGACCAGAAGGTTATCGCCATTCACGATCCGGCCAATTTCCAACCTCTCGACGATCTCCGGCGTATCCTCGGTTGGGAAAACGCACCCGTTGTCCTGGCCACGGAGGGATCCATCCTCTCGACGATCAGCTATGCCTACGACATGAGCCGGGACTCCACGGAGGAGTTCTTCGAGATCATGAACGGCGAGGTGGCCGACAACCTCATCTCGGAAATCGAAGAAACGGGGGACCTCCTCGACGACACCAGTGACGCCCCGATCATCAAGCTCGTCAATCTTATTCTGTCCCACGCCATCAAGGACCGCGCAAGCGACATCCACATCGAGCCCTTCCAGACCGCCCTCAAAATCCGGTACCGCATCGACGGCATGCTCTACAACCTCCTGAACCTGCCGAAGCGGATTCAGGCGTCGCTTATCTCACGCATCAAGGTCATGGCGAAGCTCAACATCGCGGAAAAGCGCCTCCCCCAGGACGGCAGGATCGAGGTCAAGATCGGCGACCGGAGCGTGGACATCCGTGTCTCCGTCATTCCCACGGCTTTCGGTGAGCGGGTGGTGCTGAGGCTGCTGGACAAATCGGGCACGATTCTGAAGCTCGCCGATCTGGGGCTGGAAGAAAGAAAGATCAAACTCTTCAATAAGCTGATCAAATCGCCCTACGGGATCGTCCTCGTGACAGGGCCCACGGGAAGCGGAAAGACGACGACGCTCTATGCCGCACTGCTCACCATCAGCAACTCCGAGATCAACATCATCACCATCGAGGATCCCATCGAATACCAGATCGACGGTATCGGCCAGATCCAGGTCAACCCCAAGATTGATCTCACTTTCGCCAACGGGCTGCGGTCCATTGTCCGCCAGGACCCCGATGTGATCCTGGTCGGCGAGATCCGCGACCGGGAAACAGCCGAGATCGCGATTCAGTCCTCGCTCACGGGACACCTCGTTTTTTCGACCCTCCACACCAATGACGCGGCAAGCGCCGTCACGCGCCTCATCGACATGGGCATCGAACCCTTCCTCGTAGCCTCTTCTGTGATCGCCATCGTGGCCCAGAGACTTGTCCGGGTGCTTTGCCCCCGCTGCAAGGAACCGTACGTTCCCGACGATGAATCCATGAGGGACATCGGTTTCAAGCGGAACGTCGTCCTTGAATATGAACTCTTCCGGAGAAAGGGCTGTCCCGCCTGCATGAACACCGGCTATCGGGGAAGGACGGCGATCTTCGAAATCCTGGTCATGGAGGAAAACATCAAGAAGCTCATCCTCCGAACGACCGACGCCAACCAGATCAACGAAGAAGCCGTGAAGCGGGGCATGGAAACCCTGATCCATGACGGTGCCCGCAAGGTCCTGCAGGGGATCACGACGATTGAGGAAGTGCTTCGTGTCACCCGCATCCTCAACCGCGAAGCGGCCCTGCCCCTCCTGGAAGGCCTGGAATAACTCCACATGCATGAAAGGTCTTGATCAGTCTTTTTGCACGCCTGCCCTATCCCCCCGCCGTAACGCCAGGATCAGAACGGCCGCTATAATGAGAAAGACGAGGTTGAAGACCCAGACGGTGCGGTAGGAACCGGCGCGGTCGTAGATCAGCCCGCCGCGAAAGGGACCGACGCTCCCTGCTACCCCGACGGTGAAAAAGGTGAGGAGTCCATAGACGGA
>JAPLJU010000172.1 GCA_026388445.1 Deltaproteobacteria bacterium | reverse complement strand
CGACTGGGAGACATCGGGTGCGGAGAGGCTTTCGGGCAGGGTGGACAGGCGGGGTGCCGACGTTAAAGTGCGCGTGAAGTGTTTGAAGGTGAATGGCGATATCCCCGGCGATGATCGTAAAGCCTATCCGGTGCAGTTGATTTTCGAAAATGACAGGCAGGTTCTGTCATACGAGAAGACCCTGACGCCCGGGTACTACGGCGAGAAGGTCGTTTTCGTAACCCGCTCGGGCGAAGAAGCCGTTTCGATCATGTTCAGGATTGTTCCCAAGATCATGGGGCCGATGTTCGCCATCGACCCGCCGGCTCTCGACCTCGGAACGGTTGAAGCCGGTCAGAGCATGAACAAAAGGATTCGGCTCACAAACAAAGGCACAGGAACCCTCCGGTGGCAGGCAGTTGTAGAGTCCGCGGGAAGGGGGCGCAGAGGAAGCTCTTATCCCGGGGGTAGCTACGTGTCATTTCTGAATGAGGAGATTCGCCAGCGAGGATCTTACGCCCCGCCCGCTCATCTCGTGGAGTCTCTCGAAATGTCCGGAACGTGGCTTGAGGAGAATGGCTATCCCGTGGCAGAGGGTCCCTCCGCGGCGATGCTGAGATACAAATTTACAGGGACCGGTGTAGATGTATTCTTCCGTGAGGGACCGGAGAGCGGAAATATCAGGGCCTCCGTGGACGACAAGGCCGCGGTAGAGTGGAGCGCTATGGCCGCGGAGAAGAAGAAAAGAGCTGAGCTCCGGATCGCCGAAGGGCTCCCGGAGGCGCAGCACAGCTTGACGCTCACCGTCCAGGGCGGACCCGTCATGGTGGAGGGGCTCCGGGTATACAGCAAAAACGTCAGGCCGGGGCCTTCGGGGTGGATCAGGATTTCACCGGATAACGGATATACGACCCGGGAGATTGACTTCGTGACGATCCGCGTCCAGACGGCCGGCATGGCACCGGGGCTTTACAACGACAGCGTTGTATTCCGCTCCGAGGAGGATGAGACCACCGTGGAGGTGTCACTGGCTGTATCTCCGGAAAGCACGGGGAAGGTCATCCCGATCTACCGTTACATGAAGGGCTCCGACCAGCTTCTGACGGGTAACCCCGGTTCGGAAGACGCAGGCCTCATGAAAGGGTACCGTCAGCAGGGCCTTGCCTTCAGGCTTTTCACGCAGGGGACACCGGGCACGTCGGAATTCTACCGCTGGTTCAACGCCGCACGGGGGAGTCACTATTATGCCCTCGACCAGGAGAAAAAACCGGGTCCCGCCGGATATGCGCGGGAGCGCCCCATCGGGAATATTGCCACCGTGAAGCTCGCGGGATCCCGGGAGCTGTATCGATGGTACAATCTGAAGACCGGCTTCTATTATTACACGACGGACAGCGGCGGCGAGGGTTTCACCAAAAAGGGGTACCGGTTCGACGGCACGGCCGGTTATGTGAAATGACGGGGTTTTTCAGATCGGAATGACCGGGATTTCGTCTTGACAAAGATAGACAAAGAAGGTATTTGAACAATTCTTTTTAAGGGCATATGTGCGCCTGTAGCTCAGCTGGATAGAGCAACGGACTTCTAATCCGTAGGTCCCGGGTTCGAATCCCTGCAGGCGCGCCAGAACGAGATGGTGGGTGTAGCTCAATGGTTAGAGTGTCGGGTTGTGGCCCCGAAGGTTGAGGGTTCGAGTCCCTTCACTCACCCCAGATAATATGGGTTTTATACCGATTAGATATAGGCGCCCGTAGCTCAGTTGGATAGAGTGGCAGACTTCGAATCTGTTGGTCGGAGGTTCAAGTCCTCCCGGGCGCGCCAGTTATTGAAAAGAGAATATCGGGCCGCTAGCTCAGTTGGTAGAGCAGTTGACTCTTAATCAATTGGTCCGGAGTTCGAGTCTCCGGCGGCCCACCAGAAAATAAAGGGGTTACAGGTCTTGGGACTGTGACCCCTTTGCTTTTCAGGGTCGGATTGTGACCGTCTTGGAGTTCTTTACTGAATGAGGACCCGTCGATTCTGTTATCGACGGCAGCCCACAATATCGACGGATGATATTTACGAAAAGATGTGGTAAATGCCCTATCTGCGGCGAAGCAAAAGCCGAAGACCACCTCGATCTTCGCGGGAAAGACACAAAAGAAAATTTCCAGGACAAGGCGTTGTGTATAAAGGAGATTGTAATGGGCGATGGGGTTTATGAAAAGCTGAGAAAACATCTCGATTCCATGCAGGCGGGGTTTCCGAAGACCGAAAGCGGTGTTGAGATCAGGCTGCTGAAGAAACTATTTACAGAGGAAGAGGCAGAGATGGCCTGCCGGATGTCGGTGATGCCCGAGACGGCGGAACAGGTCGCCAAGCGGCTGGGCCGCGACCCGCAGGAAATCGCCGATTTTCTATACCGCATGTCGAAAAAGGGCCTTCTCATGCGCTACAAGGCGGGCGGAAAAACATTCTACATGTCCGCCATGTTTATCGTGGGGATTTTCGAGTACCAGGTGGGCAACCTCGACAAAGAATTCGTCGACCTCGTCCATCAGTACTCGCGGGAAGCCATGTACCGGGAGATGATCCGCCCTGAAACGCCGCAACTGCGCGTCGTGCCGGTCCAGGAAAGTCTCGACACCGCGATGGAAATTGCCCCTTACGATGAACTTCGAAAGATCCTTTCCTCCCAGAAGGTGATCGCGCTTGCCGACTGCATCTGCCGCAAGATGAGCCGTATCGACGGGAAGCCATGTCACGCGCCCCTGGAGTCGTGCCTTGTCTTCGGAGCCTTGGGGGAATTTTACATCGAGAACGGGATCGCCCGGCAGATCACGCTGGAAGAGGCCTTCGATGTTCTCAAGAGAAACGAGGAGGCGGGCCTCGTGCCGAGCCCGGCGAATGCCCAGAGGGTCAGCGGGATGTGCAGCTGCTGCGCCTGCTGTTGCGAGCTTTTGAAGGCGATCAAGCTCGATGCCCACCCGAGCCGGAAGGTGAAATCCAATTACTTTGCCCGCGTGGATGGTGAACTCTGCACAGGCTGCGAGATCTGTCTCGAGCGGTGCCAGATGGAGGCCATCAAAATGGCGGACGAGAAAGCCGTCATCGACCTCGACCGTTGCGTGGGGTGCGGCCTTTGCGTGACCACCTGCCCGACGGAGGCTCTGTCCCTCGTCCAAAAATCACCCGGGGAGATCTACGTACCGCCGGAAAAGGCCTTTGAGACCTACCTCCGCATCGCCATCGAGCGGGGTAAGATATAGCGGGGAGGACTTGCCATGCACGAACTTCCCGTCACGGAAAACATCCTCAAGGTTGTCCTGAGGCACGCGGAGGAGGCCAAGGCAGGCAAGGTCATCAGCGTCAGCCTGAGGATTGGGGAGTTGAGCGATTAAGAACAGGAGGGATATCCAATGAAAACATGGCAAGATCTTGGTAAGGAACTAAACCTTTATGTCAAACCTGAAACCATGCCCATCGCGATAAAATTCTTGCAACGTAAAGACGAGATCCCGGTTGGTACAAGGACTCCATTGAAAGATCTCAAAGTCAGGATGGCCCACTGTCAGGCTCAGGCGATCACCCGTAAATATGGCTGGACCATTGCGATGACCAAGGAGGATTTAGGATGCGCAATTTCCGGGCATACCTACGGTTGGGAACTGGTCGATAAAGATGGTGCTATTAAATTCCTGACAAAAATGAGTTATGCGGCTGATGGTGACGCAGCTAATAAGATTCTCCAATCCTTCAGAACTCTGAAGCCGGGTCAATACGAGGCGATCGTTTATTCACCCCTGGAGCGGACCAAGATCGAACCGGATATTATTCTGATGTATCTAAACCCGGCACAGCTCATGCGCTGTTTGCATGGAAGCACACACCACTCAGGTCAACCGATTACCTGTTCGTTTTCCGGGCGGGCCGCTTCATGCACGGAAGGAGTTATAGGGGCTTTTTTAGATCGATCTCCCAAAGTCGTTGTACCGGGCAATGGAGATCGGGTTTGGGCAACGGTCCAGGATCATGAAATGGCCTATGCATTGCCTGCTTCACACCTGAAAGATCTTGTAGCAGGGCTTGCCAAGACCCATGAAAGAGGAATTCGTTATCCCATACCTACTTTCTTGCGCTATCAACCCGAAGTGGGGCTCACACTTCCACTGACAGATATTTTTAAAGCATCATAGGGAAAAGTACAAATTACAGAAGGAATTGCTTGGTTCGTCATCCTCGAAAGTCATAACAACGTGACAATTACCCGTCTCAATAACTGGAATGAAAAAGAAAAAATATGATTAAATAGTAAGAGACAAACCCAATGCACGAACTTCCCGTCACGGAGAACATCCTCAAGGTTGTCCTGAGGCATGCGGAGGAGGCCAAGGCAGGCAGGATCATCAGCGTCAGCCTGAGGATTGGGGAACTGAGCGACATCATCGGCGAGTGGCTTCAGCGCTACTTCGACTACCTGAGCAAAGGCACGCTCGCCGAGGGGGCGGTGCTCCGGGTTGAAAGGATGCCCGTGGTCTTCCGCTGTGAAGGATGCGGGGAATCCTTTCATGTCAAAATCCGGGAGGTGAAGGACGTTGTCTGCCCGGCCTGCGGGGGAGGGAAGGCGACGTTCGTTTCCGGCCGCGAATTTTTTATCAAGGCAATCGAGGTGATCTGATGGCCGATATACGCCTCATCGAGATCAAGGAAGAGATCCTTGCCGACAACGACAAGGTCGCTGGCGAGATCCGGCAGCGCCTGCACGCAAGGCAGGTCTTCATGCTAAACCTCATGGCCTCGCCGGGCGGCGGGAAGACAAGTCTCATCATCGAGACCCTTCGCGGATTGAAGGACGTCCTAAGGACAGCCGTCATCGAGGGGGACATTGATTCCATCGTCGATGCGGAGAAAGTAGCTCAGGAAGGCGTCCCGGCGGTGCAGCTGCGGACGGGCGGGGCCTGTCATCTCGA
>JAPLJU010000075.1 GCA_026388445.1 Deltaproteobacteria bacterium | reverse complement strand
CCAGTACGGCTACGGCAAGTACCCCGGGGTGTTCCATTCCCTTGAGATCGAGCGGCTCTGTAACGCCGCCGGTCCGACGGGGGGCAAGGTGGTCATGCGGGACATGAAAACCGCGCCGCGGAGCGTGGCCATCCTGCACTGTATCGGCAGCCGCGACAAGAACAACTTCGAGCACTGCAGCCGCGTCTGCTGCATGTACTCGCTGAAGTTCGCACACCTCTTCAAGGAAAAGACCGAGGCAAACATCTACCAGCTCTACATCGACATGCGGGCCCCGGGGAAGGCCTACGAGGAATTCTACTCGAGGCTCCTCGAGGAGGATGTGAAGTTCGTCCGTGGCAAGGCGGCCCGCGTGACAGAGAACAAAGAGAATCCCGAGGAAGCCGGAAAGCTCATTGTCGAGGTGGACGACACCCTTGCCGGTCAGTTCATGCGGATCCCCGTCGATATGGTTGTGCTCTCGCCGGCCATGAAGCCCCGCCATGACGCGAAGGAGGTGGCTCGGCTCCTCAACCTGAGCACGGACAAGTACGGATTCCTTATGGAGAGGCATCCGAAGCTGGCACCGCTTTCCACAATGACGGACGGTGTCTTCATCGCGGGAGCCTGCCAGTTCCCCAAGGACATCCCGGACACGGTCTCGCAGGCGTTGGGTGCGGCAGCCGAGGCCCTGACGATCGTGACGAAGGCGAAGATGGAACTCGAAGCAGCCACGGCCGTTGTCAATCCCGCGGCCTGCAGCGGCTGCATGAACTGTGTGAGTGTCTGCCCCTACGGTGCGCCTCAGATGAATGCCGAAAAGGGTGTTTCCGAGATCAACGAGGCCCTCTGCAAGGGTTGCGGCCTCTGTGCGGCCTCCTGCCCGACCTCGGCCATCATCGCCCGGCATTTCACCAATGATCAGATCATGGCAGAAATGGAAGGCCTGATGGAAATGGAGATGTAAAACGCTCAGCGCAAAGGAGATCATCATGAGTTTTGAACCCAAGATTCTCGGCATTGCCTGTAACTGGTGTACCTACACCGGTGCGGACCTGGCGGGCACCACGAGGCTCAAATACCCGCAGAATCTGAGGCTCATCCGTGTCATGTGTTCCAGCCGAATTAACCCTTCCTTCATCATCCGGGGCTTCCAGCTCGGTGCGGACGGGGTCCTGGTGGGCGGCTGCCACCCCGGTGACTGCCATTATGGCACGGGAAACCTCTATGCCCGGAGAAAGCTGGCCATCACCCGGAAGATCCTCGAGTTTGCCGGCATGGAGCCCGGTCGGTTCCGCGTGGAGTGGATATCAGCCTCCGAGGGGAACAAATTCGCCGAGGTGGTGGGTGAGTTCACGAACCAGGTCCGGACCCTGGGACCGCAGACGAAATTCAAGATCACTAAAGATGGGCAGTAGAGCCCGGGAGCAATTATGACGGCCTTTAAGAAGATCGAAGATCATCTCAGGAAAGAAGCGAAGAATCTGCTGGAGGGCGGCAAGGTTACTTTAGTCCTCGCTTATGCCAGGGGTTTTGATGAGAAGCACCCGGTTCCCTGTGTCGTAAAGGCGGCGGCCGACGCGGACCACCTCGTTTTCAATGAATATTGCACGTACAATATGGCGAGATACCTTACGCGGTATCCCGTGGGGACCAAGATCGCCGTGGCGGTCAAAGGGGCGGACAGCCGCGCCGTGGTTCAGCTCATCCAGGAAGGGAAGGTACGCCGGGACGACCTTGTGATCCTGGGGATCCCCGCCACCGGTATGAAAAATCAGAAAACGGGTGAAGTCATCGACGCCAAAACCACCGCCAGCACCATCAATCCCGTGCTCTACGATGTCCTTCTGGGTGACGAGATCCACGGGGTCAAGGCGGGATCGCCTTACGACGTCCTGGCGGAATTCGAAGGCATGGACAAAGATGCCCGCTGGGCTTTCTGGAAAAAGGAATTCGAGAGGTGCATCCGCTGCTATGCCTGCCGGAAGGCCTGCCCCATGTGTTACTGCGATCCCTGCTTCATGGACGCAAGCCGCCCCCGCTGGGCCGACAAGTCGCCCACCGATGACGGTACGCTGATGTACCACCTGACCCGGTTCTATCATCTCGCCGGCCGTTGCATCGACTGCGGAGAATGTTCGAGGGCCTGTCCGGTGGATATTCCCCTTCACCTCTTTCATAAGAAGGTGGCAAAGGAATGCGAGGCGATGTTCGGTCAGGCGGCGGGCATGAACATCGAGGACAAACCGGCGATGGCCAACTTCAAGGGAGAAGATTCGGATCAGATGCTGGGGTAGTCCAGGATCTCAAGGCTTGTCAAAGGAGAAGGTCGTGTTGAAGAAAATCGCAATCGATCAATTCAGTGAACTGGTAAAAGTCCTGGCGGAAAGGGGCCCGCTCTACGCGCCGGTGAAGGGGAAGGAAGGCGTTAATTTCCAGGCGATTAAAAATCCGGCCGATGTGACGCTTGATTTTTATAACACGGTGCTCAGCCCGAAATCCGTCTTCTTCCCGCAGTCGGAAGATATGATTCGATACCGGATCACCCATGGCGCGACGGAAGCGCAGCCCGTACCTCAGGAGAGCAGGCCGGCCGTGATTCTGGGTGTCCGCCCCTGCGATGTCAGGAGCTTTGAAATCATGGACCGGCACTTTCTGGGTGCCGGCGTGATCGATCCCTACTGGAAGAGCAAGCGAGACAACACGACGGTCATCGGTTTTGCCTTCGATGTCAGCGCGGCGGCCGACCCGGCAGACTTCTACAATACCTTCGGTTACGGTGCCGCCGACCCGGAGGGGAGCGACGTCTTCATGGTACGGACCGACAAGGCCCTTCTTCTCAAGAGCATGACGGACCGGGGGAAGAAACTCCTCGATTCATTGGGGTTCCTTCAGGTGGCTGGCGCCCAGGATGAAAAGGTCTTCGAGGAGACAGTGAAAAAGGGAAAGGCGGTCCGGACGCGCTCTGCCGAAATCAATCCTCAGGTGATCGCCAAAAAGCTGGTGAGCGTTTTCGACAACGGGGAATTCTGGCAGAAAGTTACCATGGCCTGTATCGCCTGCGGGGCTTGCACTTACGGCTGTCCCACCTGTTACTGCTTCGACATCAGTGACGAGATGCTTTTCAAGGAGGGTTCGCGGAAGCGTTTCTGGGATGCCTGTACGTTCACGGACTTCACGCTGGAGGCGAGCGGTCACAACCCGAGACCCCGGATCTTCCAGAGATACCGCCAGAAGGTCTGTCACAAGTATTCATACCATGTAGACAAATACGGATGCATATCCTGCGTGGGGTGCGGACGCTGCACAAGAGTCTGCCCCGTGAACATCGACATCTTCTCGATTGTCGATGAGGCAAACAAGCTCTAAAGCCGGCATTCATTCCATGCCGATGAAAAAGATTTATAAATCTCAAGAGAGGAATGCAGAGGAAGCGTAATGGAAAATCCCTACATCCCCATGCCGATGAATGTCGTGAAGATCACGACAGAGGTGGACACAAACGATATCAAGACCTTCCGTCTGACCTTCGTCAGCAAGGAGGACGAGGAAAAGTTCAAGTATCTCCCTGGGCAGTTCGGCGAACTCTCCATCTACGGCAAAGGTGAAAGTCCCATCGGGATCGCGTCATCCCCCACGGATCCGGGATATGTGGAATTCACCGTTCAACGAACGGGAACCCTCGTGGGGGGTATGGTGACGACGGCGCTGCACGATCTCGAAGAAGGGGCGCAGATCGGCCTCAGGGGCCCCCTCGGGAATGCCTGGCCCATCGATTTCCTGGCGGGAAAGAATGTGGTGGTCGTGGGCGGAGGCTTTGCCTTCACGACACTGCGATCGCTCATCAACTACATGATCCACGGTGAGAACCGGAAGCGTTTCGGCGATATCACCGTTGTTTACGGGGCGAGGACGCCGGGGCTTCTGCTCTACAAGGATGAAATGGCGGCCTGGCAGAAGCGGAAGGATATGGTGATGCACGTGACCGTTGACAGGGGCGATGCAAGCTGGAAGGGGAGGGAAGGCTTCGTCCCGACGGTCTGCAAGGACGTGGCACCGAGCAGCAAGAACGCCGTCACCGTCATCTGTGGACCCCCCATCATGATCAAGTTTACCTTGCCCGTGTTTTTCGACCTCGGTTTTTCCAGGGAAAACATTCTCACCTCCCTGGAGATGAGGATGAAGTGCGGTATCGGCAAGTGCGGCCGCTGCAATGTGGGGAACAAATACGTCTGCAAGGACGGTCCGGTTTTCTCGCTGGCTCAACTCGAGCAGTTGCCGAGAGATTATTAATCTCTTTTATCGATCCATCAAATCAAAGGACAGGAGAAGGACATTGTTCAAGATCATAGAACGCAAGCAGCTTTCGGAAAACGTCGTGAAGAATGTGATCCATGCGCCGGATATCGCGGTGAGGCGAAAGGCGGGGCAGTTCGTGATCCTCATGATCAACGAAAAAGGGGAGAGAATCCCGCTGACCATCGTCGATACCGATTCAAAGGCCGGGACCCTCACCATCATCTACCAGGTCGTGGGGAAGACCACAACCGCCCTGGCCGACCTGAAGGAGGGGGACTACATCCTGAATGTCCTGGGACCCCTGGGGCACGCGACGGAAATTTCGAACTTCGGGACGGCGGTGTGCGTGGGCGGAGGCGTCGGCGTGGGCGTCATCTATCCCATCGCCAAGGCGCTCCGGGAAGCGGGCTGTAACGTCGTATCCATCATCGGGGCCAGGACCAAGGCCCTGCTCATCCTCGAGGAGGAAACGAGGCGGGTGAGCCACAAGCTCACGGTCTGCACCGATGACGGCACTTACGGCTTTCACGGTTTTGTCAGCGCCGTTCTGCAGCAGATGATCGATGCCGGCGAGAAGATCGACCGAGTCTATGCCATCGGGCCGGTGCCCATGATGCGGGTGCTCGCCAACCTGACGAGGCCCCACAAAATAAAGACCATCGTGAGCCTGAACCCCATCATGGTCGACGGGACGGGCATGTGCGGCGCTTGCCGCGTGTCCGTGGCGGGCAAAACGCGGTTTACCTGCGTGGACGGCCCTGAATTCGACGGCCACGAGGTGGATTTCGGACTTCTCATGACTAGGCTTCAGATGTACACGGAACAGGAAAAACAAGCACTCGAAAAATGCAGGGGCGAGAGAAATGGATAAAGAAGAAAAAAAGGAAAAGAAAGAGAAAATACCCAGGCAGAAAATGCCCGAGCAGGTTGCCAAGGTGAGGGTCCGGAACTTCGATGAGGTGCCTCAGGGCTATTCCGCTGAAACCGCCATGCTGGAGGCGAAGCGGTGCATCATGTGTAAAAAACCCGGCTGCGTGGCCGGCTGCCCCGTGGACATCGATATCCCCGCCTTCGTCAAGCTCATCGCCGAGGGCGATTTCATGGGTGCCGCCCGGCAGCTCAAACAAACGAACAGCCTGCCCGCCGTCTGCGGGAGGGTCTGCCCCCAGGAGGACCAGTGCGAGAAGGTCTGTATCCTCGGAAAGAAGGGGGATCCCGTGGCCATCGGCCGGCTTGAACGATTCGCCGCAGATTTCGAACGGCAATCCGGCCATATCAGCATACCGGACAAGGCACCGTCCACGGGAAAGAGGATCGCTGTGGTTGGAGCCGGTCCCGCGGGATTGACCATCGCAGGGGACCTCGTCAAGATGGGTCACGCGGTGACCATCTTTGAAGCCCTGCACAAGTCCGGCGGGGTTCTGATCTACGGTATTCCGGAATTCCGTCTGCCCAAGGCGATCGTCGATGCCGAGGTGAATTTCCTGGAAAAACTCGGTGTGAAGATCGTGACCAATTTCCCCGTCGGGAGACTCAAGACGGTGGATGATCTCTTTGCTGACGGTTTCCGCGCCGTCTTTCTCGGCGTCGGTGCCGGCGCGCCCGTTTTCATGAACATTCCGGGCGAGAACTTCTCGGGTATTTACTCAGCCAATGAATACCTGACCCGCTCGAACCTGATGAAGGCTTATGCCTTCCCGGAGTACGACACGCCCATCGCCCTTGGAAAGAACGTGTGCGTCATCGGCGGCGGGAACGTGGCCATGGATTCCGTCCGCACGGCCCTGAGGCTGGGCGCGGAGAACGCCTACATTGTGTACCGTCGAACGGAAAAGGCTGCCAGCAGATGGAACTCGGGGAGCCCGATGAGTCCGGCAGAAGAAGGCCTGTTCCCATGAAGGGGTCGGAATTTGTCATTGAGTGCGACACCGTGGTCGTGGCCATCGGGACGATGGCGAACCCGGTGCTCCAGGCCACAACCCCGGGACTGACAGTCAACAAGTGGGGCTACATCGTGATCAACGAGGAAACGGGTGAGACGAGCCGGAAGGGTGTCTATGCGGGTGGCGACATCGTCACGGGATCGGCAACCGTCATTCTCGCGATGGGGGCAGGCCGGAAGGCCGCCAACACCATCCATCAATACGTCATGAGCCTGTAAGCGAAAGGCAGAAGACTAAAAACAAGAGCGGCATATCATAGATGAAATAAAAAAGGGTCGGGGTTAACCCCGACCCTTTTTTTCTTGCCTTTCGCTCTGCCCCCTATGATCAGATCAGTGGTGAGCCTCTTCCATGGCGCCGGCGATGTACATCATGGAAAGGAGCATGAAAACGAGCGTCTGGATGAAGGAGATCAGGATCTTGAGGATCAGGATCGGAAGCGGCACAAGCAGCGGCACCAGGATGAAGAGAACGGAAACGACGATATGTCCCCCCTCGATGTTTCCGAAGAGCCGGACGGAGAGTGACACGGGCCTGGAGAGGTGGCTGACCACTTCGATGGGCAGCATGAGCGGGGTGAGCCACCACACGGGACCCATGAATTGCTTCAGGTATTTCGTACCGTGAATCTTCACCCCCACGATATGGGTCAGGAGGAAGACCACCAGGGCCATCGATATGGTCGTGTTGAGGTTGGAGGTGGGGGATTCGAATCCCGGCACGAGGCCGAGGAGATTCGAAGTCAGGATGTAAAGACCGAGGGTGGCGATGAGCGGGAAGAACCGCTTGCCCTCGGGCCCCATGGTTTCAACGAGCAGGTTGTTAAAAGTGGTCAGAATCACCTCCATCACGTTCTGGAGCTTACCCGGATAGATGTCCACGCGGCGCGTTGCCAGGAAAGACAGCAGGGCCAGCATGACCATGATGAACCAGGCGTAGGTCACGTGAGGCGGAAAATAGGGATTCTCAAGAAATGAAAAGGGGTGCATCGTTTACCGTCTAACCTCCTCGATCAAAATTTTTTTTTGATATTCCATGACCGTCGTGAAGACGATATTGATGATCACGATGGAAAGTCCGATGAGAAGACCGAAGATATCGGCGGGTGTCCTACTGATGATGAGATAGAGCACCACGGCCGTGATGGCCAGCCGGATGTAGAACTTGAATACGACGAAGACTTTCAGGTGGTCTGAGAGCTTCTGAAATGCCGATCGGAGATCGCGGCCCATCCAGTAGAAGTTTGCAATACTGATGAACCCACCGAGGAGGATACCGAGCATGAAGTTGTAGCCGGTGAAAGGAAAGCTCAAAAGGAGCATCGCCCCGAGGAGAAACCAGTTCCTCAATTCAAGCTTTTTTAACAGGGGGTCTTTTTCGATGAAGTTCATCTTTTACGTGTTTCATGATGACGACTTCGTCGTCGTCTTTGAACGTTTGCCTGACCCATTTGTACAGGTTCCAGAATCCCGCGATGATGCCGATGAGGAGAAAGAGAAATGAGAATTTGAATCCCGTACCGAGTTTCCTGTCCAGCCAGTTTCCAGCCAGGATTCCGCCAAAAACCGCAATGACCATCGCGATGCCGAAACTGCTGGCAAAGACGAAGTGCATCGCGGCTTTTTTCGAGTCCTTATCCTCCATAAGACGCAGCGCCTTTTAGCACAAAGACGGGGGGATGTCAAACAGAATCATGGGAGGGCTTTGAGGGAAAATACCTTTTGAACATCAAGGTGTTAGGCGTCCTCCGGGGGAGGTCAAATAACCTTTCCCAGAGGGACCGCCTGAACTTTTTTCGGGATCCCTTTTTGCGTGAAAAAAGAAAATGAGGCAGTCGTCATCTCCTGCGGCAGTGTCAGGAGACTAGAAGCGCGTTGAAAAACACGCTTTTCGCCAGGCTGTTTAAAAATGTCCAGATGCAAGGCGTGCAAGATCCGAGGAGTGAGGCGTACATAGAAGTACGTTGAAGCACGAAGGGCGCAGCGTAACGCAGCAGATGGGCTTTTTTCAACAGCCTGCTAGTTTTTCTTGACCCGTCTGGTCTTCATCATCTTTTGCCGCACGTCGTCCTTGATCCGCTTGACATGTCCGCGGCCAAGCCCCTTGACCTCACAGCCGAGTTCGAAGTAATGGCGGATACGGGCGTCGTCGAGAATGCCGAAGCAGTCAATCACGGCAACGGGTCTGCCCGTCATCCGGATCACTTCATCGGGGTCCAGCTTCCGGTAGGGCTCGTGCCTGACGGCAAGAACGACGGCGTCGGAACCCTTCAGGACTTTCGCGAGCTTCTTCTCGACGCGGAGTTCCGAGAGTTTATCCTGGTTGCGGAAAAATTTCGCTCTCGAGTGCCCGGGTGCCGGGTAGGTATCCTGTTTTTCCATCTCCCACCAGTGTTTGACATAGGGATCGTGCACGGCGATCTCCGCACCCATCTCCGTGAGCTTCCGGACCAGGATCTCCGAGCCGCTGTAGCGGGTGTCTCCCACATCCTCGCGGTAAGATGCGCCGAGGACGGTGATTTTCGAGGCCGCGACGATTTTACCCATGTTTCTCAGCGCGTCCCGGGTGAGTTCCGCCGCGTGAAGGGCCCGGGTGTCGTTGATGTCGATGGCCAGAGGGGTAATTTTGAAAATGTCGTCATCGAAGCCCATGAGGGTCTGGTAAGCCCAGACGCCGAGACCCCCATCTTTCGGAAGACAGTAACCGCCGATGCCGGGGCCCGGGAAAATCATGTTCGAATGAGTCGGCCGGACCTTGATGGCCTCGATAACCTTGATGAGATCGACGCCGTTTCGCTCCGCGAAGAGACTCCACTCGTTCAGGAAGGCAAGAATGCTTGCCCGGTAGGAGTTCTCCACGATCTTGCAGGTCTCACTTTCAATCGGGCGATCGAGGACCGTGAGGGGGTATTTGCCCACGTTCAGGATTTCGGAAAGAAACTTCACGACGCGCTTTCTGGCCTCGTCGCTGATGCCGCTGCAGACACGCCAGAAGTCCCGGATCGAGGCGACGTATTCCCGTCCCGGCATGACCCGTTCGAAGGAATGAGCCAGGAGCGGTTCCTGATGGTGAATGCCCCGGTCCTCAAAGGCTTTCTTGATGATCGGGTAAGCCACGTATTCCGTCGTGCCGGGCGGAACGGTGGTCTCGATGAGCACGAGGCAGTCCGGGTTGATCTTTTTCCCGATGATTTGAAAGCTTTCTTCCAGCGCCGAGATGTCCGCAGAGCCCTGCCTCATGTCACCCAGGGTTTCTTTGTTGTAGTCGCACTGGACATCCACGACCACGATATCAGCGAGAGAGAGGACATCGTAGGTAAAAGTCGCCATGAGGGTCCTCTTCTCTTTGACGCAGCGACGGATGAGGGGGGCCACTTCAGGGTCCTCCGCCTCGACGGGCGAGACACCCTGGTTGAGATAATGGATCTTCCAGTAGGACCTGGTCGATGGGCGCTGCATGCCGATGACGAACTTCATGGGCTTTTTTGTTTTCCGGTCCACGGAGTCCGCGATGACCCCTGCCATGACGGCGCCGACGAAGCCCACACCCATCACGACGACGATTTCCCTGCCTCGAGCGCGCTCGCGGACAACGACTCTTTGCAGCGCTTTGAACTCCCGCCCGTAATCCTCCGGCTTCGGCAGGGCATAGGCCCGCCCTGCGGGACAGACAGAGGCCGATCCAGGATTCACTTTGATCACCTTGCTGCTCCTCCTCGTTCTGCTGGACATGGCTTTTTTCGCTCCTTATAAAATCGAAATCATTGTTGATCCACGTTTCCTCTCATGATCGAAGAAACGAAGACACAAGTTCCCTGACATATTTCGCAATAGAGATGGCACAGGTCAGCCCGGGTGATTCGATGCCAACCAGGTTGATGAGGCCCCGTAATCCCGATGAACTTTCCTCCTGAATGATGAAATCCCGGGGCGGCTCTCCGGGTCCCTGAAGCTTGGGTCGGATCCCGCTCATGTCGGGGTGAAGGGCATCGAGGCTCAGCTTCGGAAGGTAGCGCCTTGCGGAAGCAAAAAACAAAGCCGTTTTCCCCTCGTCGACCCGATAGTCAATCCGATTGACATATTCAATATCCGGACCAAACCTGACGCGACCAGCGAGGTCCACGGTCGCATGGATGCCGAGGCTTTCATGTCCAGCGTCCGGCACGGGGTAAATGAGATGCCGAATCGGGGGTGGTGGCGATGCGAAAAAGTAATCCCCCTTGCCGTATTTAAGCCGGTATTCCGACCCGATGATATCCATGCCTGCCATGGCGGCAACGCTGTCGGCATGGAGACCGGCGCTATTGACGAGGATCCGCGTGTGCACGTGATACTCGCCGTGGTTGATCTCCAGTTCAAACCCCCGTTCGTCGGGGCGGATCGCCGTCACTTCCGATCTGAAGGCCGTGGTGACACCCTGCGACTCGGCCTGAAGGTAGAATGATCGCATGAGCCCGTGGGAGTCCACGATACCCGAATCAGGCGAAAAAATCACTTCATTGGCCTGCAAGTCAGGCTCCAGGATTTTCAACCGGGAACGGGGCAGAAAAGTCAGGTTTGAGACGCCGTTTTCTTCCGCCTGCCTTTTTATTTTCCAGAGTTCCTCGGTTTCCGCCGGATTCTGAGAGACGATCAATTTGCCGATTTTTTTGAAAGGGATTTTTCGCTTCTCGCAATGTTCGTATAGAAGACGGTTTCCCTCCCGGCAAAGTGCCGCCTTCAGAGGAAGGCCCGGGTAATGAATCGCCGCGTGAATGACCTCGCTGTTCCGGCTGCTTGTTTCCATACCATAACGGTCGTTCTTTTCAAGGAGCAACATATGACAGGCGTCTTCGGACATCGATTCCGCGATGGCGAGGCCTATGACTCCGGCACCGATGATGGTGATATGGAAATCAAGGCCCTGCATGAAGAGGCGCCTGACCGGGAGATTAAAGCTCCCGGAGCGTTTCAGTACAGGCCGATAATGTCCGGTCTATGTCGTCATTCGTGTGAGCAGCCGAAACAAAGGCGGCTTCAAACTGTGACGGGGCGAGATACACCCCGCGGCTCAACATGCCCCGGAAAAAGCGGGCGAATAGTTTCGTGTCGCACGTACTTGCCGTGGCAAAATCAAAGACCTCCGATCCCGTGAAGAAGGCCGTGAACATCGACCCCGTCCGATGGATGAAGGCGGGCAGGCCTTTCTCCGCGAAGAGGCGCTTCATTTCTCCGCAGATGGTCAGGGCCATGCCGTCGATCTTGTCGTAGAGGGTTCGGTCATCCCTGAGAAGTTTGAGCGTCGTTACGCCGGCAGCCATCGCCAGGGGATTCCCCGAGAGGGTTCCCGCCTGATAGACGGGCCCCAGGGGTGCCAGCATCTCCATGATTTTCTTTTTACCTCCGAAGGCGCCCACAGGGAGCCCTCCACCGATGATCTTTCCGAGGCAGGTCAGGTCGGGTTCGATGCCGGCGAGATTCTGGTAACCGCCGTAGGTGAGCCTGAATCCCGTGATCACCTCATCGAAGATGAGAACGATGCCGCGGCTTTCCGTGATTTTTCTCAGGTCTTCAAGAAATCCCGGACGGGGAGGGACCACCCCCATGTTGCCGGCCACGGGCTCCACGATGATACAGGCGATTTCGTCACCGTACCGATCGACAGCCGATCGGACAGGCGCACTGTCGTTGAAGGGAAGGTTGATGGTCAACTCGGCCAGTTTTGCCGGGATCCCCGGGCTTCCGGGAATACCTAGCGTTGCGACTCCCGAACCGGCTTTGACCAGAAGGGAGTCTGCATGGCCGTGGTAGCAGCCCTCGAATTTGATGATCTTCTCCCGGCCTGTAAAGCCGCGTGCGAGCCGGATGGCGCTCATCACGGCCTCCGTCCCGGAGCTGACCATCCTCACCATTTCAACGGAAGGGATGGCGCGTCGAATCATCTCGGCCATCCTGATCTCCATCTCCGTCGGCGCGCCGTAGCTCGTTCCCCTTCGGGCAGCCCGGCAGATTGCCCGGATGACCGACGGGTGGCTGTGGCCGAGGATCATGGGACCCCAGGATGAGACATAATCGACATATTCGTGACCGTCGGCATCGTAAATCTTTGATCCGGACGCCCGGGCGATGAAAAGGGGGGTCACTTCGACGGAACGAAAGGCTCTCACGGGGCTGTTCACACCACCCGGGATAAATTTGTTGGCCTTTTTGAAGAGCGATTCTGATTTCTTGTTCATTTGAAATACTCCATGCTGCTTTTCTTGTACTCCTCCCGGCTCTCGAGAACACGGTAATCCGTGCTACCCGCTGCCCGCGAGAGTTGCTGGATGAAGTCCGCGGGGTCCCCTGCCGGGAAGTGGACCATGCTAAAGAGGTTATAGCGGCCCTCGAAGGGAGGGACTCTTTCGTAGCAATGCGTCACCTCCTTGAAGGCTGAAAGGGCTTTTCCCGCTTCGGCCGTTCTTTCATCGGGAACGGCCCAGAGGATCATGGCATTCCTTTTGAAGCCGGCCCGCTGGTGCCGGAGCACGCCGCCGAATTTCCGGATCACGCCCTTCTCCATGAGGCGATGAATAATGTCAAGGATCTCCTTTTCTTCCAGGCAGACCGCTGCGGCGATTTTCTTGAAAGGCCTT
>JAPLJU010000115.1 GCA_026388445.1 Deltaproteobacteria bacterium | reverse complement strand
TGCGCAGGGATTTGTTCGTCTCCAGCACCTCTGCGAGATCCTTCTGGGCCTTGGCGAGATCATCGCTCATCCTGTTGACCTGTTCCCGCAGTTGGCCGGTCCTCTGGTCCTGGTTTTGCTGGACCCGTTTCAGATCGCCCGACGTGGCACAGCCCCACAAAAACACCAATACAACGATGAAAGAAAGCACAAGATTCTTTTTCAAGGCTCAAGCCTCCCGGATCGGAGATTTATTTTTGTTTCGTGACGGCAAACTGGGCCCGCCTGTTCTTCGCCCATGCCCCTTCATCATGACCGGGATCAAGGGGTTTTTCTTCGCCGTAACTCACCGTGGATAAACGCCTGGCATCCATACCCAGGCCCACAAGATATTTCTTGGTGGCATCGGCTCTTCTCTGCCCGAGGGCCAGATTGTACTCGTTCGCCCCTCGCTCGTCGCAATGCCCTTCGATGCGCATAACGTAACCCCGGTTGGCCTGAAGCCAATCGGCATGCTTCTTCAGCGTCGCCCGGGCTTCCGATGTAAGCGCATACTGATCAAAGCCGAAATAAATGTTTTCAAAGCCGCTCCCCTTCGCCGCGGCGGCCGCCGCTTCCCGCTCTCTCAGCGCCTTCTCCCTCAATTCCTGCTCCCTCAGGGCCCGCTGCCTGGCCTCCTCATCCCTCATCCGCTGCAGGTCCGCGTCCGAAGACTGACCCGGCTTGGACACCGCGGTCCCCCGGTCATCCATCAGCGTTTTTTTCTCCGGGGCGCAACCGGTAAACACGATGCAGGTGAGACTGATGCTCAAAAGGATAATGACTGCTAAGGCGAGTGTCTTCCGCATGAATCTTTCCTCCTTTTTTGTCTGGTTCTGAAGCCAACCCCTTTGCCCGTTTCGGCAAAAGGAAACCTCGCTTATTTAATCCATCTTCTCCAGGGGCGTCAATACAAATTTCATCTCGGGGACCAGGAGGGACCGCTGTAGCTGTCGAATCCCTCATGAAGAACCCGTACATTCATTCCGTTTGAATTCATGACGCAGAGCCTCGCTTTTCCGCCCCGCTTGGAAACAAAGACGATGTAACGGCCGTCGGGAGACCAGCCCGGGGAGTCATTGCGGCTGTCGTTTGCCGTCAGCCGGACCGGCGGCAGGGAACCATCCGTCCCGATGACAAAGATCTGAAAACGACCGCCTTCACGCCCCTCGTAAGCGATCCGGTTCCCGCGGGGGGACCAGGAGGGCGAGGTGTTGTAGCCGCCCTCGTAAGTGAGCCTGCGGGCGGAATTCTCGCCGATGCCCTTCACATAAATCTGGGGTGAGCCGGCACGATCGGAAACAAAGGCAAACTGACGGCCATCAGGTGACCAGCTGGGCGAGACTTCGATGGAGGGTTCGCTCGTCAGCCGCTTCATTTGACCACCGGCCACATCCATCATGTAAATGTCTTCACTTCCATCCTTGCTTAACGTGATGAGCATCTTTTTCCCGTCGGCGGACCAGGAGGACGGGAGGTTCAATCCCTGGTAAGCGGCGAGCTTCCGGTTCGTCCTTCGATTCACATCCATGAGGTAGCCGTTGGGATTCCCGTCTTTGTAAGAAACGAAGGAAAGTCT
>JAPLJU010000221.1 GCA_026388445.1 Deltaproteobacteria bacterium | reverse complement strand
GGATGAACCGATGGTAACCCAGGTTGACAAGATAGAGGATGAGAAAGGATAAAAGGAGAGCGCCAGCGATAATCATCCATTTTTTCTGCTTCATGATTCCACACTCCGATGGAATAAAGCCGTGATTAGAAGGGCCCCCGTGCGTCGTGGTTTACCGGGAACCCGGCACCGTTGACCCGCCTGTGAATTTTCCCGTCAGGGCCTCCACCCTCGCGACCGCCTTCTCCCGCTCCGTGTACTGGCTCCAGTAGGAAAGATCGAAGTCCAGAAGGGCTTTGAGCTTTGCGATCACCCCTCCGGCCTCCATCCTGCCCGACGTGTACTGCGAAAGTGACAGGTCAAAATCCTGGGTCGCCTTAGGGATGAGAGCGTTTCGATAAAGGTCCATCAGCCGCTCGGCCGATTTGATCATGGCGTGATTTTCACGGATGGCCGAGGCGATCATGAGCTTTGTCGCTTCGAATTCGTGTTTCGACTCCTGGAGTCCCGCCTCGGCTTCCCGCACCGCCGGTTCCTGCTTCGTCTTAAAATAGAGAGGGATATTAATCGTCGATGTTGCCCGGTACATGTCGCCGAAGTCGCCCCTTCTCGTTTCAACACCCGCGTTCAGCGTCACATCAGGAAAATATTCCCGTTTGGCCATAGAAACCTTCGTTTCGGCCGAAGCCAGCATTTTCTGCTTCACCTTCACTTCGGGGGATGAGTCATAGGCTTGTTGGATCAACTCGTCGGGACTGGATTCATATTTCATGGTCACGGGCGGCGGGGCGGGCACACCCAGGGGCATATAGCTCTCTCTCCCGAGGGACAGACTGAGCATCGCCTCCAGAGAGGGTATCTTCTGCCGGAGCATCTCCTCTTTTTCCAGGAGCATGTACCTCTCCGCCTGGGCCATGATGACATCCTGCTGTGAGGCCATCCCTGATGCGTACCTCGCCAGGGCCGCCTCCTCGATCTTCGACAGGATATCGGCCCTGACCCCCAGGACCTCGAGGTTCTTGTGGACCAGGAAGAGGTCGTAGAAGAGCTCTGTCACCCGGGTGATCACCCTCAGACGCAGGGCCTCATAGGAAGACCGCAGGCTTTCGGCATCGGCGGCCGCCATCTTCCCCTTGAGGCCGCGCTTACCCGCGAAGGGGAACATCTGGGAGACCTCGAACATCCACTTGGCGTCGGGGTTCTCACCGTAGTTGTAGCTCGACAGGCCTTCGTTCTGATAACCGAACATGAACATGGGGTCTGGGAGACTCTCGGCCTGGGAGGTCCGATACCTCGATGCGGCCACGCGAGACTCCATGGCGAGGATCTCGCGGTTGTGCTGGAGGGCCTCTTCGATGAGCGGCTGGAGCTCCAGGCGATCGGCAGACCAGGCGGTGGAAGGCAACATAAAAAGGAGGGAGATAAAGATGACAAGAAGCGGGGACGACTCTCTGATGGTTCGGATCAGAAAAGTCATAGGACCCTTTCTCCTTTCGAAAAGACTGAATTCTCCGCCTGCAGAAAAGGGATTCTGAAGGCCATTCCTCCGGAAAATGCGGCCCATGAGAAAGGGGGTCTTCCCGGGTGTAAGACCCCTGTGTTCCTTACGGGCTTGAATAACCCTCTGTGTGTATATGAAAAAGTTTATCTCGCATCGAAAGTGAACTTGGTGCTCGTCGTCTTACCGGCGCGGTTGATCTTCAGGTTGACATACCACGGACCCGGCATGGAGATATTGAAGACGGCTTTATAAACGCTCCCGTCGAGCCGGGCATCGGTCTTGTAATTCATCGGGTGCATCCCCGGCATGAGGGGCATCCCGTATTCTACCAGCACGCTGGCGTCCGCCACGTTCATGCCGGAGGCATCTTTGATGGCAACTTCCAGATTATTCTTCCCCACGGCGGGCGGGTTCCGGTCCATCGTGGCTTCGACGTTATATTCACCGGCCTTCTTCTTCACCTCGTAGCCCTTCGCGAAGGCCAGACCCGTTGACAGCAGGATCACGAGACTGATCAAAAGGAATTTCTTCACGCTAACCTCCTTCTTGACAATTAGTAGTTAATTTAACACACATATTTGCACCATACTAAATTTGAATACCGGTATGCCATCGGTTTTTAGCCGATCAATGTCAGTCCGCCCTTCCTGTCCCCACAGCGCACAGGAACTGTTCAAATTTTTCCCTCCCGAAGGGTGATAGGGACCTCAGATCCTTAATGATGGCGGGCATGACCTCTATGACCTTGTCAATTTCACTTTCCGTCGTGTAACTGCTGAGAGAAAAGCGGACCGAGCCATGGATAGCCGTGTAGGGAATGCCCATGCTTCGCAGAACGTGGCTTGGCTGCAGAGAACCGGAGGTGCAGGCCGAGCCGGAGGAAGCACAAATCCCATATTCATTGAGCCGCAGAAGAATGGCTTCCCCTTCCACGTATTCGAAACTGATGCTCGTCGTGTTGGGCAGACGATGTTCCCTGTCTCCGTTGACGACCGTGTCGGGACAGCATTCGAGGAGCGCCTTTTCAAGCTTATCCCGGAGCCTCGCCACATGGGCCATCCTCCTAGATACATCGTCCTTCGCAAGTTCGCAAGCCTTCCCAAACCCGATGATGGAAGCAACGTTTTCCGTGCCCGATCTGCGACCTCTTTCCTGGTGCCCGCCGATCATGTAGGGGTAGAATCGGGTCCC
>JAPLJU010000154.1 GCA_026388445.1 Deltaproteobacteria bacterium | reverse complement strand
CCGCTCGCTTCAACCCTGTCATCCGGGCCTTCTACCAGCGCCTGCGTGAGGCCGGCAAAAGCTTCAAAGTGGCCATCACGGCCTGTATGAGAAAGATCCTGATCACCCTCAATACGATGATCAAAAACAACACGTGCTGGAAATATGCTTAGTTAAATATCTTGACTCGAAACACAGTTGCTAATCACTGTCTTTTCTGTGCCCGAGGCTGCGCTGCAGCCTCTCCGCGATCGCGTCTATGAACCCTTCCGTTGTGACCAGCCTGTTCGACGGGCTCTTTCTGGCCACGGCGAGGAGATCGCCGGTCATGATACCGCTCTCCACCGTTTTAATTGCCGCCTTCTCGAGCCTGTCCGCGAAGCGGACGACACCGGCTGTGCCGTCAAGCTCCCCGCGTTTGCGCAGGCACCCTGCCCAGGCAAAGATGAGGGCCACGGAATTTGTGGATGTTGTCTCTCCCTTCAGGTGCTTGTAGTAATGCCGCTGAACGGTTCCGTGAGCGGCTTCGTATTCGAAATGTCCCCCTGGTGAGACGAGAACGGAGGTCATCATGGCGAGACTTCCGAAGGCCGAGGCAATCATGTCGGACATGACGTCGCCGTCGTAGTTCTTCAGGGCCCAGAGGATTCCCCCTTCTGAGCGGATGATTCTTGCCGCCGCGTCGTCGATGAGAGTGAAGAAGTAATTGATCCCCGCCTCTTCGAATTTTTTCTTCCAGTTTTTTTTGCACTCCGCTTCAAAGATATCTCTGAAGCGGGCATCGTAGGTCTTCGAGATGGTGTCCTTCGTGCTGAACCAGAGGTCCATCTTCTGGTCGAGGGCAAAGGTGAAACAGGCGCGGGCAAAACCCGATATGGATGCATCGGTATTATGGATGCCCTGGAGGATCCCCGGCCCTTTGAAATCCTTGATCTTCATGCGGATCGGCTTCCCCTCAACGGGCGTGAAAAGAAGCTCCGCCCTGCCTTCTCCGCGCACGCGGATTTCCGCATTGTCGTACACGTCGCCGTAGGCGTGCCTCCCCACCGTGATAGGCCTTTTCCAGGCAGAGACAAAAGGCCTTATATTTTTCACAAGGATCGGCTTCCGAAAGACCGTTCCGTCGAGTATTGCCCTAATCGTCGCGTTCGGGCTCTTCCACATCTTCTTGAGACCGTACTCCCTGACGCGGTCCTGGTTGGGTGTGATGGTGGCGCACTTCACGCCCACGCCATACTGAAGGATGGCCCGGGCGGCCTCCGTCGTGACCCGGTCATCCGTCTCGTCACGATGCTTGACGTGGAGGTCGTAATACCGGATATCCATGTCGAGATAGGGGAAGAGAAGTTTTTCCTTGACCATCTTCCACATGATCCGGGTCATTTCATCACCATCCATCTCCACGATGGGGCTCTTCACTTTGATTTTCCCTGTCGGCATGGTTTCCTCAAATAGCGTTGTCAGGCATGGTCCGCCTTTTTCTTGACCAGATTCAGAGCTCCGCCGGCCAGGAGGATGTCTCTCTGCCTCCGGGACAGGTTGCAGGTGACTTCAAAATTTATTCCCTTCATCGTATTCTGAACGATGATCGCCCTGTTTTCTTCGATGATCTTTCGGATGCCGTGAATTGCGAGCTGGTCTCCCTGATCGATTCCGTCATAGGCTTTCTCATCTTTGAAGATCAAAGGCAGGATGCCGAAGTTGATGAGGTTGGCCGCGTGGATCCGCTCGAAGGATTTTGCCAGCACCGCCTTGACACCGAGATACATGGGGCAGACGGCCGCATGCTCCCGGGAAGATCCCTGTCCATATGAAAGTCCCGCGACGATGATGTTGTGTCTCCCGGCTTTCCGGGTTTTTATCGCCCGTTTGTAGAACTTTTTGTCCAGGGCCTCGAAAACAAACTCTGCGTATTTGGGGATGTTGGAGCGGTATTTCATCCTTGCGCCGGCGGGCATGATATGATCCGTCGTGATCTTGTCGCCCACCTTGATGGCCACCTCGCCTGATATGTCCGCCGGCAGGGGGTCGTTTTCCGGTGGTTGTCCGATGTTCGGCCCCCGGATGATCTTGGCGGAAGCCATGTCCGCTTCGGGCTCGATGATCATGTCGTCGTTGACTTGGAACCGTTCCGGCATTTCCGTTCCGGGGTAGGGCAGGGGCATATTCCGCGGATCGATGAGCTTCCCCGTGACGGCGGCCGCTGCGGCCGTCTCTGGGCTTGCGAGATAAACCTCCGCGTCTTCCGTGCCGGACCGGCCGGGAAAATTACGGTTCGATGTCCGGACCGAGACGCCGCCGGATTCGGGGCTGTGACTGGCACCGATGCAGAATCCACAGGAACTCTCCGTCAACCTCGCGCCGGCCCCGAGGAGGTCGGCCAGATAGCCGTTGCTCGCGAGGTTTTCCAGGACCTGCCTGGAGCCGGGGGTGATCACAAGGCTCACACCCTCGTGGACGTGCCTGCCCCTGAGAATTTTCGCGATGGTGACAAGGTCCTTGTAGGAGGAGTTCGTGCAGCTTCCAATGCAGACCTGATTCACGAGAATTTCCCCCGCCGTCCTTACCGGGCTCACGTTGTCAGGGCTGTGGGGCTTTGCCATCATGGGGACGAGTTCCGAAAGATTGATCTCGATGGTTCGTTCGTAGACGACATCAAGGTCAGGTTTGATTTCCGACCAGTCTTTCTCCCGGCCTTCGGCGCGCAGGAACCGCCTCGTCATTTCGTCGCTCGGAAAGACGGAGGTCGTCACCCCGCACTCGGCTCCCATGTTGGCAATGGTCGCCCTCTCCGGGACGGAGAGCGTTGAAAGGCCGTCGCCGCCGTATTCGAAGACATATCCCACGTTACCCTTCGTGGTAAAGATCTCCAGAATCCTGAGGATGATGTCCTTGGCGGATACCCAGGATGGCAGTCCCCCCGTCAGGTTGATCCGGATTACGCGGGGGCAGTCAAAGTAAAAGGGTTCCCCCGCCATGGCAAGTGCCACGTCGAGCCCACCGGCGCCCATGGCGAGCATGCCGAGGGCCCCTGCAGTGGAGGTGTGGCTGTCCGACCCGAGGAGGGTCTTTCCCGGTTTGCCGAAGCGCTCGAGATGGACCTGGTGGCAGATGCCGTTTCCGGCACGGGAGAAGTAGATCCCGTATCTTCGCGCCACGCTCTGGAGGTAGCGATGATCATCGGCGTTCTCGAAGCCGATCTGTATTGTGTTGTGATCGATATAGCTGACGGATAATTCCGTTTTCACCCGGTCGATTTTCATGGCCTCGAGCTGCAGGTAGGCCATGGTTCCCGTGGCATCCTGGGTGAGCGTCTGATCAATCCTGACGGCGATCTCCTCCCCCGGAGCGAAGCGGCCGGACACGAGGTGATTTTCGATGATTTTCTGTGTGATTGTCTTGCCCATAACGGTCATCGGTTAGAACGGTTCCGAAATCTCTTTTTCAATATTATAGGGCTTTGGCGCTTTTGTAAACATTGCAGGGGTGCAATGGAGGGGAACTTTATTTCTTTAGGCCCGGTTTTTCAACATATTTTTGCATTTGCGCCTCCGGAAAATTGCCCCTTGATAATTACGCGGCCGAAGGATTAGAATTCGCGGAAACTGTCAGAAGACGAAACAGGGCTCTTTACCCGTTCTTCCCCCCGAAGATTCCGGTACCTGTCGCAACACGCCGGCCGCCCGATCACTGTTCAGCCGGGTGCACTTTTTAGAATAAAGGAGGAGCATCATGATCGGTCTACTCATACGCTGGCTTGTCCTGACCGCGGCCATCCTGGCGGCATCCTACCTGCTGGAAGGGATCGCCGTCACCAGTTTCTGGTCCGCCCTGGCGGCCGCGGCCATCCTGGGCGTCCTGAACGTCATCCTGCGCCCCATTATCCTCATCCTGACCCTGCCTGTCAACATTTTGACGCTCGGACTCTTCACCTTTGTCATCAACGCCGCATTGCTCATGATGGTCTCGGGCCTGATTCCCGGCTTCGACGTCCGGGGGTTCTGGCCGGCCCTGTGGGGTTCGATCATCATAAGCATCGTGAGCTGGCTCCTGACGGTTTTTATCAGTGACCGGGGCAAGGTCGTTTCCATCAGGGAAGAAAAAGCCATCGATCTCAAGAAGCGGGGAGACAGGTGGGAATGACGAGCCTCACGCCGGCCATGCGGCAGTACCTCGAGATCAAGGAGAAGCACAAGGACTGCATCCTCTTCTTCAGGATGGGTGATTTCTACGAGATGTTCTTCGAGGACGCCGTCGTGGCTTCGAAGGTCCTGGAGATCACCCTGACGTCCCGGAACAAGGGCAAGGAGGACAGCGTTCCCCTCTGCGGTGTCCCCTACCACGCGGCTTCTTCCTACATTGCCAGGCTCATCGAAAAGGGATTCAAGGTGGCCATCTGTGAGCAGGTGGAGGATCCCCGGGAGGCGAAAGGTATCGTCAAAAGAGAAGTCGTCCGCATCATCACGCCGGGGCTCGTCATCGATGCGGAAAATCTCGAGGCCAAGGAGAACAACTTCCTGGCCGGGATCGCCGTCCGGGATTCTCTCTTCGGCCTTGCCTTTATCGACATTTCAACCGGCGAATTCTGGGTGACGGAATCAGAGGACCGTGATTTCTTCCTCGATGAGGTAGTCGGTCACGGCTTCAGGGAGGTCATCCTCGAGGAGAACCTCCGAGGGGGCTCCTTCCAAAAGGCTCTCTGCAGGGACCTCGGTTCCTGCGTTGTTAATTATTTTCCGTCGGAGTATTTCGACCCATCCTCTTCAGAAGCGCTTCTCCAGAGCTACTTCCCGCGGGAGACACTCTCTAGCATCGGCGTTGATGGCCACCCCGCCATGGTATCCGCGGCAGGGGCTGTTCTTCGCTATGTCAGGGAAACCCAGAAGGAAGACGTCACCCACATCAGCGACATCCGGTGGTACCAGGCTGGGAACTTCCTCGTCCTGGATGAGAATGCCCGGAGCAACCTGGAGCTCTTCGCCACGATCCAGGGCGGGCGCAAGGAGGGGTCTCTCTTTCATGTTCTCGATGAAACGGTGACCGCCATGGGTGGCAGACGGCTCCGCTGGTGGCTCAACTACCCCCTTGTCGTCCCCGAGAGGATCCGCGAACGGCTGGCAGCCGTCTCAGAGGTCAAGGAAAAGCATCTGACCCGGTGCGATCTGAGGGAGGCGCTTAAGAATATCTATGACCTCGAGCGGCTGGCGGGGAGGATTTCCATCGGGGTGGCAAATGCCCGGGACTTAAACGCCCTCAAGGCGTCGCTCATAGCCCTTCCGGCGATCCGGCGTCTTATCCATGATTTCGAATCTTCACTCATGACGGGTATCCGCGAAGGGATCGATGAAATGCCCGACGTTGCCGGGCTCATCGCTGCGGCCATCGCTGAAGATCCCCCGATGACCATCCGGGAGGGGGACATCATCCGGGAAGGGTACGACCAGGAGCTCGACGGGCTTATCTCCGTCACCCGGGACGGCAGGCGCTGGATCGCCGCCCTCGAGGAAAAAGAAAAAAAGCGCACTGGGATTGCCTCGCTCAAGGTGGGGTTCAACAATGTCTTCGGCTATTACATCGAGGTGACGAAGGCCCACAGCCATAGCGTTCCCGGGGACTATGTCCGGAAGCAGACCCTGGTCAATGCCGAGCGCTACATCAACCAGGAACTCAAGGAGTACGAGACCACCGTCCTCAATGCCGAGGAGAAAAGAAGGCAGCGGGAGTACGATCTCTTCACCCGGGTCAGGGACGAGATCGCCCGGCACATCCGGCGGATCCAGTCGACGGCCTCGAAGCTGGCCGACCTCGACGCCATCGTGTCCCTTGCCGAGATTGCCGAGCGCTACAACTACCGGATGCCGAATGTTGATGACGGCGACGTGATCGAGATCCGGGAGGGGAGGCACCCCGTCGTGGAGAGGATGCCCCTTGCCGAAGGCTTTGTGCCGAACGACACTTTTCTCGATATCGGAGGGAACCGCTTCCTGATCATCACCGGCCCCAACATGGCCGGGAAATCCACCTACATCAGGCAGGTTGCCCTCATCGTGATCCTTGCACAGATGGGGAGCTTCGTCCCGGCCCAGGAGGCGAGGATCGGTGTTGTGGACCGGATTTTTACGCGTGTCGGGGCCGCCGACAGCCTGGCTCGAGGTCAGAGCACCTTCATGGTTGAAATGACGGAGGTCGCAAGCATCCTCCGAAACGCCACCTCGCGAAGCCTGATCCTCCTCGACGAGGTTGGTCGGGGCACGAGCACCTTCGATGGCCTGAGCATCGCCTGGGCCGTGGCAGAGTTCATTCATGACTCCGAGCGGCTGGGCGCCCGGACCCTTTTTGCCACCCACTACCATCAGCTGATCGACATGGCCCTGACCCGCGACGGCGTGAAGAATTACTACGTGGCCGTCAAGGAATGGGGGGATAAAATTATCTTCCTCCGGAGGATCATGAAGGGCTCGACGAATCGAAGCTACGGCATCGCCGTCGCTCGTCTCGCCGGTGTCCCGGATGACGTGATTCTCCGGGCGCGGGAGGTCCTGGAAAACCTCGAGAAGGGGGAGTTCGACGAGATCGGCATGCCCACCATCGCCCGTCGAAAAAAGGAAGGCCGCGGACGGAAGACGGGGCAGTTGAGTCTTTTCATGGATGAAGAAAATGCTGTTCTGGCCGATCTCGCGGACCTTGATGTCTCCAACATGACCCCCGTGGAGGCGATGATCAAACTCGGGGAATGGCAGGACAAATTAAAGAAAAAATAGTTGTGAGTTGTGAGCGATAAAGAGAGTGATAAGGGAAGAGTTGTGAGAGGTGGATTTATTTAGAACCGCCTAGTTTGGCAACCAGAGAGAAGAGCATTCTTTGAAGCGTATCAATGCGGTTGAGCAGCTTATCATATTCATTCTTATTCAGATAACCGAGTTCGTGTGAAATAGTCAGTTGAGTGTCAAGTTCTGC
>JAPLJU010000152.1 GCA_026388445.1 Deltaproteobacteria bacterium | reverse complement strand
GGAAGGGGCGGTGAGGAGGCGGAGGTCCTCGTCAGGGAGGGGATCCCGATCGAGGTCATCCCCGGGGTGACGTCGGCCACATCCGTTCCCGCTTTTGCCGGCATTCCGCTCACCCACCGGGAGCACACCTCAACAGTCGCTTTCGTGACGGGACATGAAGATCCTACGAAGAAGAAAAGCGAGATCGACTGGGAGAAGCTTTCCGGTATCGGGACCATCGTGTTTCTCATGGGCGTCAAAAACCTGCCCGGCATCACAAAAAATCTCATCGAGGGCGGAAAAGCCCCGACGACGCCGGCAGCCCTCATCCGCCAGGGAACCACGCCCGACCAGGAGACCCTGACGGGAACGCTCGGGGACATTGCAAAGAAGGCCGCCAGGGAAAAATTCACACCGCCGGCCATTCTGGTCGTGGGTGATGTCGTTTCTCTTCGGAAAAAGCTCAACTGGTTCGAGGATAAGCCCCTCTTCGGCAAGGGTATCGTCGTCACGAGGCCCGAGGATCAGGCCGGAGAGTTCGCTGCCCTTCTCCTTGAGGAGGGGGCCCGGGTGATCCGCTTTCCCACCATCGAGATTGCCCCCCCCGAAAGCTGGGAAGGACTGGACCGGGCCATCGACGGAATCGAGTCCTATGACTGGATCATCTTCACGAGTGCCAATGGTGTCCGGTTTTTCTTCTCGCGTCTCCAGGAGGGCGGAAGGGACGTGAGGGATCTGAAGGGTTTGGGTATCTGCACGATCGGACCGGCCACGGCCCGGGTCATCGAGGAGCGGGGCCTGCGGGTGGATATCGTCCCGGATGAGTACATCTCGGAGGGGATCGTTGCGGCCTTCAAGGGAAAAAACCTCAAAGGAAAGAAAATCCTTCTTCCCCGGGCGGAGGTGGCGAGGGACGTCGTCCCCGAGGGGCTGAAAAAGCTCGGAGCCGCCGTTGATGTGGTCACGGTCTACCGGACGGTCCGTTCCGGGTACAAAAAGTCCGATCTGCAACCCCTGATGGACGCGGGGAAGGTGGATGTCATCACCTTTACAAGCCCCTCGACGGTGATTAATTTTAAACTTATCATGGGCAAGGAGATCAGCCTGCCCGAGAAGGTCAAGATCGCCTGCCTGGGTCCCGTCACGGCCGCTGCGGCAAAGAAGCACGGCTTCAGCGTGGACATCTTCCAGGCTCATTACACGATTCCCGGTATGGTGAAGGCGCTGGCGGATTATTTTGTCAGGTCCAGGCCTTCCGCTTCCGGGTAATCGATTCCTTCGTTTACGGATAGCGGCATGATCGGTATTTCCAAATTATATTGCGGGGCCGTGGAGCCGGCCGATGTTCTGCGTTACGGGAGACACTCGAAGGAGCTTCCCTCCCATCTCCTCCAGTTTTCGGCGGACAAGCACCCCGTTGTCGTCTGGAATGTGACACGGAGGTGCAATCTAAAATGCATCCACTGCTACTCCAATTCGCAGAACGTTTTTTACAGCAACGAGCTGACGACGGAGCAGGGAAGGGCGCTTCTGGCTGACCTGGCCGCCTTCGGGTCCCCCGTGATCCTCTTTTCCGGCGGCGAGCCCATGATGAGACCCGACCTTCACGAACTGGTGAGATTCGCGGCTGAGAAGGGCATGCGGGTGGTCATCTCTACGAACGGAACCCTCATCACGAAGAAGGAAGTGGCCGTCTATAAAAAGATCGGGCTTTCCTACATCGGGGTGAGTCTCGACGGGCTGCGGGATGTTCACGACCGGTTCCGGGGCGTGAAGGGCGCCTTCAATGCCACCCTCCAGGGCATCCGGACGGCCCGCGACGCCGGGATCAAGGTGGGGATCCGTTTCACCATCAGCAAGAGGAATTACGAGGAGATCCCGGCGGTTTTCGATCTCATCGAAAAGGAAAATATCCCGCGGGCCTGTTTCTACCATCTGGTCTACAGCGGCCGCGGCTCCAAGCTGATCGGCGAGGACCTGAGCCTCGAAGAGTCCCGGCAGGTCGTTGATATCATCCTGAACCGCACCCGCGATCTCTTCAGCCGTGGACTGCAGAAGGAGATCCTCACCGTCGACAACCACGCGGATGGGCCCTACATTTATCTGAGGCTGCTCAAGGAAGATCCCCGGAGGGCGGCAGAGGTGATGGCGCTTCTCAAAATGAACGAAGGGAACAGCTCTGGCCACGGGATCGGCTGTGTGAGCTGGGACGGCGAGGTCTATGCGGACCAGTTCTGGCGAATCCATTCCTTTGGAAATGTGAAGAAAAGGCCTTTCAGCGAGATCTGGATGGATACGTCCGATGAGGTGATGGCAAAGCTCAAAGAAAGAAAGCGTCACGTGAAGGGAAGATGTGCCCGGTGTCAGTGGCTCGATGTCTGCGGCGGAAACTTTCGGGCCAGGGCAGAGGCGGTTACGGGAGACCTGTGGGCCCCCGATCCCGCCTGCTATCTGACGGATGAGGAGATTGGCGTCCACGCCTAGTTATGAATTATGAGTTTTGAATGTTGAATTAGAAAATAAAGATATTTCAAATCCGTAATTCATAACTCAAAATTCAAAACTCAAAATTGGAGCGGGCCGGAGGCCCAAAAGGCCTACGGCCTGGGTGGTGAGTGTTTAGTGGTGAGTGGTGAGATCGGGCTGCAAGCCTGACACCCTCTACCCTGAACCCGGGACCCTTGACCCGATACCCTGGCCCCATGGGCCGTAAACTAAACAGACCAAACAGACCAAACAGACCAAACAGACTCAGACGGACCTGCGCATCAGCGCAAAAGGAGGGAGGGTAACATGTTTTTTCCAGCGAATCGGCCGAGGCGGCTCAGAAAGAATGAAAATTTCAGGCGGATGGTCCGGGAAACGAGGCTTTCCGTTGATGATCTCGTATTCCCGCTTTTCGTGACGGCGGGCAAGAACGTGAAGAAACCGATCAGCGCGATGCCCGGAAATTACCAGATGTCCGTTGATCACATCGTCAAGGAGGTGAAGATGACGAAGGATCTGGGCATCCCGGCCATTCTTCTCTTCGGTCTCCCCGCCAAAAAGGACGAGCGGGGGTCGGGCGCCTATGCCAGGGACGGGATCATCCAGCGGACGGTGAGCGAGATCAAGGAGAAGGTACCCGACATCCTGGTGATCACGGATCTCTGCCTCTGCGAGTACACGAGTCACGGCCACTGCGGGATGATCAAGAAAAGCGAGGTGGACAACGACACCACCCTTGACGTGCTCGCCGAGACGGCCGTGTCGCAGGCGAGGGCCGGTGCCGACATGGTGGCCCCCTCTGCCATGATGGATGGGCAGGTCCAGGCCGTCCGGGAGGCTCTCGATGAGGAGGGATTCGAAGAGGTTCCCATCATGGCCTATTCGGCTAAGTATGCCTCCTGCTTTTACGGTCCCTTCAGGGAGGCCGCGGAGAGCGCACCGCAATTCGGGGACCGCAAGGCCTACCAGATGGACCCGCCGAACAGCGATGAGGCCATGCGGGAGATCGGCCTCGATGTCGAGGAGGGGGCCGACATCATCATGGTGAAGCCGGCCCTTGCCTACCTCGACGTCATCCGCAGGGCCAGAGAGGAGTTCGACCTGCCGCTTGCGGCCTACAACGTCAGCGGCGAATTTTCGATGATCAAGGCGGCTGCGAAACTCGGCTGGATCGACGGGGAGCGTGCCATGATGGAGGTGCTCACGTCCATCAAGCGGGCCGGTGCGGACATCATCCTGACCTATTTCGCCCGGGAAGCCGCAAAGGCGATGCGAAGATAGGCGATAGGCTGAATCAATCATAAGGCCCTCGGCCCCGAGACAGCGGGAAACCATGCAACATCCCTCACATGAATCCAGCAAGAAGAGACCCGGCACATCCGGCCATTCCGTCATTCTTCCCTCGACACTCCGAATGGTGGCCTGGGAGGTGACAAGAAGCTGCAATCTCGCCTGCGTCCACTGCAGGGCTTCCTCGGTCTTTGGTCCCTATACGGGGGAGCTTTCAACCGATGAGTGCCTGAAACTCATCGATGAGATCGCATCCCTCGGCAATCCCGTCATCATCCTCACGGGCGGGGAGCCCCTTCTCCGGGAGGATATTTATACCATCGCGTCCTACGGGACGGGTAAGGGACTCCGAATGGTCATGGCGACGAACGGTACACTCGTGACCGACGAAGTAGTGCGAAAGCTCAAAGGGGCGGGGATCAAGCGGGTGAGCATCTCGATCGACGGCCTCGATGCGAAGAGTCACGACGCCCTGCGGGGTGTCCCCGGGGCCTTCGAGGGGGCCCTCTCCGGAATCGAATCCATGAAAAGAGAGGGCATGGAATTTCAGATCAATACGACCATCACCCGCGCCAACCTCTCGCATACGCCAGGGATCCTCGATCTCGCCGTGAGGATCGGTGCCGCGGCACATCACATCTTCCTGCTCGTGCCCACGGGCCGGGGAAAGGAGCTTGCCCATCAGGAGATCTCCCCCGAGGATTACGAGAAGACGCTGAACTGGTTCTACGAGGAGGATCAACGCTGCGGTATTCAGCTCAAGGCAACCTGCGCACCGCAGTATTTTCGCATCTTGCACCAGAGAAAGAAGGATGAGGGAAAGCGTCGGGGCGAAGGCGGACATCCCTTTCACGCCAT
>JAPLJU010000040.1 GCA_026388445.1 Deltaproteobacteria bacterium | reverse complement strand
GTGCCGGCCGCGGGTTTGACAAGAAGGAAGACCTGGCCCTGGTCAAGCAACTTGCCGATGCGCTCGGCGGTGAGGTCGGCTGCACCAGGCCCATCTCCGAAGAGCTTCACTGGCTTCCGGAAGAGCTCTGCATCGGCCTTTCCGGCATCTCCATCAAGCCGGAGCTCTACATCGGCCTGGGTGTCTCCGGCCAGATCCAGCACATGACGGGCATTCGCGGCGCCAGGGTCATCGGCGCCGTCAACAAGGACGAGAACGCGCCTATTTTCGGCGCCGCGGACCTCGGTATCGTGGGCAACCTCTATGACGTGGTGCCGAAGCTCATCGAGGAATTGAAGAAGACCCCATGACCGGAAGGCAACCCATCAAGGATGTCAATGAGCTCCTCCAGGTTATCTGCGGCAACGAGGAGATCGCCCGGAAGTTTTTCGAGATCGAAACGAGCATCCTTTCCATCCGCCAGTTCAAGGATTTCCTTCAAAGACTCCTGAGAGAAATCCGGGAAAAATTCGACATCCCCTACGTCTGGATCGCCCTGATCGAGGGAAGCGAGCCGCTCAAGCTCCTCGAGACCATCGAGGCCCCCCAGGCCGTCCGTAAGAACGTCCGGACGATCACGAAGGACACCCTCGCGCGCCTGACGGACCATCAGAGGTCGCCCGTTCTGATCAACGACCAGCTCAAGGATTATGAGCCGATTCTTCCCGAGCAGGGCCGGAAGAAAATCCGGTCCCTCGCCATCGTACCGCTCACCCTCGACCGGGAGGTCATCGGAAGTCTCAACCTGGCCGACCCATCGGACCAGCGGTACGCCCCGGGCATGGAGACAACCCTGCTGGAACAACTCGCCGTGAAGATGTCCATCTGCCTCTCCAACGTCATGGCCCAGGAGAAACTCCGGATGCTTGCCTTCCGGGATACCCTCACGGGGCTTTTGAACCGCCGCGTCCTCGAGGAGGCGTTGAAGCGGGAGTTCAGCCGCGCCGGCCGTTACGGGTCGCCGCTGTCCGTCGTCTTCCTGGACCTGGATCACTTCAAGGTCCTCAACGACCGCTATGGCCACGACTTCGGCGACGAAGCCCTCAAATATGTCGCCGTGCATCTCATGGTCATGAGCCGGGAGAGCGACATCGTGGCGAGGTTCGCGGGGGATGAATTCGTCGTCATCCTTCCCAATACGGAAGGCGATGACGCCTTCCGCTTCTCCGACCGCATCCAGACTTTCTTCCTCACCAACCCCATGCGCCGTGGCGACACCAGCATAACCCTGTCGCTCAGCTGCGGTGTGGCAACGAACAAAGACCGGAACGTGAGTGACGCGGCCGCACTTCTCAGGAAAGCCGACGAAATGCTCGGCATGAGCAAAAGGATCAAGAAGGGAAATGTCAGATAAAAGAAAGCCCCCGCCCTTCCTGGAGGAAGGGCGGGGGCTTTTCGTGGCATGATTATTTCTTCTTTTCGGCCACGGCGTAGCCCTTTGCCAGGGACTTGTTGACGTGGAGCACCCCTTTGTTCAGGTTCTTGAAGGGATAATCATCGGTGATGGCGGGCAGTTGATCGGCATCAGCCTGAGTTTTGAGGACGGTGCCCGCGGGCACGTATCTCCCTTCAGGGACCTTCACGCCCATGAGAATACAGCCCGGCTCGATGACGCAGTTCCTGCCGATCTGCGACCGGAAAACAAGAACCTTCATCCCCACAAAGGTATCGTCCATAACAATTGCCGGCCCGTGGATCTGGACCTGGTGAGCGAGCGACACGCGGCTTCCTACATAGACGGCGTATTTCTTCCCTCCGACCTCGACGAGATTTTTTTCCACGGGCTTCCCGTGCTCCTCCGTCTCGAGGGCGTGGATGATGACGCCGTCCTGCACGTTGGAATCATCGCCGACGAAAAGGGGCTGGCCCTCGTCACCCCGGACGGCCGCGAAGGGCGCGACAAAAACATTCTTCCCGATCGTCACGTTGCCGATGACGGCCCCCAGGGGATGCACGTAAGCCGTGGGGTTAATGACCGGATCACTCGCTTTTGAACTGAAATCCGTTACGACGCTCTTTCCTATCATCACGAACCTCCATAAAAAACAGTGATTAGTGATCAGTGGTTAGTGGATAGCAATAAAAACAGTGGAGAGTGGTGAGAGAAAAGAATTATCAATTAGAAAATCTCACAACTCACAACACACAACTCAGGCCATCCGGCCGGCGGGTTCCGGGTAAAGGGTTCCGGGTTCAGGGTGTCGGGCTTGCAGCCCGATCTCACCACTCACCACTCACCACTAGCCACTACTTTTTGTGTTTTTCAAGTGCGAGGAGTTTTTCCCAGATGGCATTGACTTGCTTCTTAAGCTCCTCCAGGGTGCCGCTGTCGTCAATGATGAAGTCCGCAAAGCGCCTCTTTTCGTCCATGGGCATCTGGGCGGCAAGCCTCCTGCAGGCTTCCTCGGTGCTGTAGCCGTCCCTCTTCCTGAGACGCTCGATCTGGACCTCGGGTGCGGCGTAGACCAGGAGAACCACGTCCACCTCATCCTGCCAGCCCACCTCGATGAGCAGAGGAACGTCGGAGATGACGATGGCCCCGGGGCTCTGCTTTTCGATCTCCGCAAGCCGCCTCTTCCACCCCGAAAGCACGATGGGATGAACGATGCCGTTGAGGACTTTCAGCCTCTCGGGGCTTTTAAAGACGATGGCACCCAGCTTCTTCCGGTCGATCTTCCCGTCGGCGGCTAAGACCTCGCGACCGAAACCGGCGATAATGGCCTCGTACGAAGGGCCGCCGGGCTCATAGGCGAGGTGGGCGAGTTGGTCATGGTCAACGATGAAGGCGCCCTTTTCCACGAGCATCCTGACCACCGTGGATTTTCCGCTTGCGATCCCCCCTGTCAATCCCACGTTCAGCATCGCCGTGCTTCTACCACAGCGGAGGGGTTCCATCAACCGAAATGTCCCCTTCCTTTCTTATTGATTTCCTTGAGAGAAACATTCAGCGGGCGATTGGTATTTTCCTGCATGGACATCCTCCACAAGAGGGAGAAACCGATGAAATACAGCGGAATTTCAGGGCCCTTTGTCTGCCCGGCCCCCCTGCCTGGAAAATTAGCATTGTTCTTGCATACCTGACTTCAGTGCATGTCTTTACGGCGAGGTGCGTGTATTGATTCGTGTAGATAAATTAAGGAAATCATACGGACATATCGTTGCCGTCAACAACATCTCCTTCCAGGTGAACAAGGGAGACATCCTCGGGTTCATCGGCCCCAACGGGGCCGGGAAGACGACGACACTGCGGATGCTCGCGTGCTTTATCGCACCGGATGGCGGCACGGCCAGAATAATCGATTACGACATCCGGGAGCAGTCGCTCCAGGTGCGCCGGTCCATAGGATATTTCATGGAGCGGGCGGCCCTTTACGGTGAAATGACGGTTCAGTCCTTTCTCCATTTCATCTGCGAGGTGAAGGACGTGGATCGCCAGAACCGGAGGAACGAGGCCATCCGCGTGGCGGGGATGTGCGATCTCCTCGAGGTTTTTTACCAGAGGATCGACACTCTCTCGACAGGATTCCAGCGGAGGGTCTGCCTCGCTCAGACCCTAGTTGGCGACCCCCCGGTCCTGATCCTGGACGAACCGCTGGTCGGCCTGGACCCGAACCAGAAAATGGAGATCCGGGAACTGATCATCAAGATGTCTGCGGACAAATCCATTATCATCTCCACGCACATGCTGGACGAACTCGAGGCTATCTGCAACCGCGCGCTCATGGTGCACAAAGGGGTCATCGTGAGCGACTCGACACCCGAAGACTTCAGGGAGAAGGGCCACGGCAAGATCGACACCTTCTTCAGACACGCCACAGGGGAGTAGGGCGATGCCTGTCTTTTTCGCCATCTTCAAACGCGAGATGAAGAGTTACTTCACGACACCCGTGGCTTACATATACCTCGTGGTGTTTCTGCTCCTGAGCAGCTTCCTGACCATCAAGGGCCGCTTTTTTGAGGCCCGCCAGGCAGACCTGCAGCCTTTTTTCTCGATCCTGCCGATCCTTTTCATCTTTTTCATCCCCGCGGTAGGCATGCGCGTCTTCGCGGAGGAGAAAAAATCAGGGACGATTGAACTCCTCTTCACCCTGCCTGTCACGATTAGAGACGCCGTCATCGGAAAGTTTCTGGCCGCCTGGGGTTTTCTCCTTATCGCGCTTATCATGACCCTGCCGCTTCCCATCGTCGTCAGCCTGCTCGGAAAACCCGACCCGTGGGTCATCGTGACGGGATACCTGGGGGCCATTCTGCTCTCGGGCTGCTACCTGGCCATCAGCATATTCTGCTCGGCCATGACCCGAGGCCAGATCGAAAGCTTCATCCTCTCTGTGCTGATCTGCGGGTTCTTCGCCTCCGCCGACCAGCCCGCTTTTCTGAGCACACTCTCGTCCTTCTTGCCCTCCTTCATGGTTGAGGCCGTCGCGAACCTGAGTTTCATCGGCCACTTCGACTCGATCAAAAGAGGCGTCTTCGAATTCAATGACCTCGCCTTCTATGCCTTCCTCATGACGGGGTGGCTCTTAAGCGCGATGATCATCCTTGATGTCAGGAAGGAGCCGGCATGAGAGCGACCCTGAAAGCAACCCTGGCCATCCTTCTGATCGGTGTCATCACCTTCTGCGCGATCACGATCTCAGGCATCCTCAGCCGACCGCTTCGCGTGGATGCGACCGAAAACAGGCTTTACACGCTCTCCGAGGGTAGCCAAAACATCATCAGAGGAATATCGGAACCGCTCACCCTGAAGCTTTTCTACTCGAAGACAGCCGCTCTCAAGGGACCCGAATCCATGCGGCTCTACAACAACTACTACGTCTATGTCCGGGATCTCCTGAAAGAGTATGCCAAGCTGTCGGGCGGCAAGATCCGCCTGGAATTCGTCGATCCGAGACCGGACTCCGAGGCCGCGGCCGAAGCCGTTCGCTACGGGCTGCCGAGCGAGCCCGTCACAAACGAGGAGCGCTTTTTCTTCGGCATGGTGCTCCTGACGGAATTCGGCCAGGAAAAAACGGTCCCCTTTTTCACCCTGGACCGTCAGGGACTTCTCGAATACGACATCAGCAGGGCGATCTTCAACGCCACGCAGCGAAACCGCAAGCGAATAGGCGTTCTCTCCTCCCTCGATCTTTTTGGAAACACCGCGTCACCTTACATGACGAAGATGCTCAGGATGCAGGGAAAACAGACCCCCGGGGCCTGGAATCTCATCGGGCAGCTGAAGCAGGACTACCAGCTCCTCCCGCTCCGCTCTGACATCGACAAGATCGAAGATGTCGATGCCCTGCTCATCGTCCACCCCGGAAATCTTCACGAGCGGACGCTGTACGCCATCGATCAGTATGTCATGAAGAGCGG
>JAPLJU010000007.1 GCA_026388445.1 Deltaproteobacteria bacterium | reverse complement strand
CCGCTGCTGCCGTCGGGCTTGCGGCGGCGCTCTGCCGGAACCGCTATGGCAATCCCGTTATTCTGACCCTTACGGCCGACCACCTGATCGAGCCCGTCGATCTTTTTCAAAAGACCCTCCTCTCGGCCGCGAGAAAGGCCTCCGAAGAAAATGCGCTATATACCTTCGGCATCAAGCCGGATTACCCGGCCACGGGCTACGGCTATCTCGAGTTCGGCAAGCGGGTCTTTCAGGATGGCGGCATCGAGCATTTCGAGCTTGTGAGATTCAAGGAAAAACCGGATGTGGAAACGGCGAAGAGCTATCTATCCCTGGGCAGGTTTTACTGGAACTCCGGGATGTTTGTCTGGACGGCTGAAGCCATCCTGCGGGAGATGGAGGCAAAACTCCCGAAGCATTATCGATGTATGGTTGTGGCGGCCGCCAGCGACGGGACCCCGGCATGGCAAAAGGCACTGGAGGATGCATTCCACGAGGTTCACGCCATTTCCATTGACTACGGTGTGATGGAAAAAGCAGCCCGCGTCAGGGCCGTGGCGGCCCGATTCTCGTGGATGGACGTGGGGGGATGGCTCTCCCTCGAGGCTTTCCTGCCGAAGGACAGGGAGGGCAACGCCTTCCGGGGGGAGGTCTTCACGCTCGACGCCAGCGGGAATCTTGTCTTCTGCGAAGACGCCGATGAGCAGGTGATGATGATCGGTCTTGCGGATCTCGTCATCGTCCGGACCGGGAAGAAGACCCTCCTCATGAAAAAGGAACGGGCCGAACAACTGAAGGACCTTGTGCGCATTCTGGAGGAAAAGAACCTTTAGGGGCCCTTCCGGGGTACGATCCCCAGTCATCAGAAAATCCCTTCTCTTTTTATGCGTTGTTTAAAGGGCTTTCTTTGTATATAATCCCGCAACAATTTAAGATGAACGGGTCTGGCATCCGGCAGACATCAGGCTGCGGGATTTTTCAGTTCCTGCCTTTTTGCGCATCTGAGACGTTTCCCGTCCACAGGAGCAAGTAGAAAAAAGTCGATGAAAAAAATCGGAAGGAGGTTCTATGTCCAAGACGGAAAAAAATCTGAAGGAGGCCTTTGCAGGAGAGTCCCAGGCAAACAGAAAATACCTCGCCTTCGCGAAAAAAGCGGAGCAGGAGGGTTACCCCCAGGTTGCGAAACTCTTCAGGGCGGCGGCTGAAGCCGAGACAGTCCATGCCCATGCCCATCTGCGTGAGCTGGCCGGTATCAAAAGCACCAGAGAAAATCTCCAGGAGGCTATCGAGGGAGAATCGTACGAGTTCCAGAAGATGTACCCCGGGATGATCGAGGATGCGAAGGCAGAAGGGATCAAGGGGGCGCTTCTGTCATTCGAATTTGCAAACGCCGTGGAGAAGGTCCATGCGGCGCTCTATCAAAAGGCCCTCGATAATCTGGGGAAGAATCCCGACGTCACCTACTACGTATGCCAGGTCTGCGGCTATACGGTTGAAAATGAGCCGCCCGATGAATGTCCCGTCTGCATGTCAAAAAAGCAGGTCTTTAAAAAAGTAGAGTAGTATACAGTTCTCTTAATGAGCACCTGTGCAGTTGGATGGGAAGAATCCGGGCCGCACATAACCTAATGTTTTGGATTAAATTTAAATTATAACATACTGTATATAATAAAGAAACATATCACTGAATTTATGAAATGTGAAGGCTCGAAAGGAGGTTTATGAAAAGACTCATCGCTTTTGGATTCTGCCTTTTGACCCTGACCTTTTTTATCGGCTGCATGGTATACGATGCTGCCGTCACCGATCGAAAGGTGAGGACCTATGCCAAGGACGAATCCATAGAGGCGGAAATCGCTTCGAAATTGATCGCCGATGAAACAGCGAAATTCCTGGATGTCTCCGCTTTCTGCTATACCGGGAATGTATACCTGGTCGGTGAGTATGAGACGGAAAAGCAGAAGGAACGGGCCATTTCGATTGCCAGGGGAGTGAATGGTGTGGCATCCATAACGCCCTACATGCTTGCCAAGCGGGAGGTGAAGGGTTGCGGGTCAACGGATAACGCGACAATCACCTCGACAGTCAAGGCGAAACTGATCGGTGACAAGGAGATCTGGTCGACGAATGTGGACGTCAAGACGGTTCAGTGTAATGTGGTCCTCCTCGGGGTTGTCGGTTCGAAGAAAGAGATCGACAGGGCCATCGCGCACACCAAGAGTGTGAAAGGGGTGAGGGGTATCAAATCATTCTTGAGGTCTATCCGGTAGGTACTTGCTTCGCCTGTCGCCCGAGAGATCCACGTCCCAGTCGACGGGGATCTTTGATGAGGCTATTCTTTTGACGATAAGGGCGATGATCACGCCGCAGATGAGCGTGAAGATGATATAAAGGGAAGGGCCAAAAGTCACGTCACCCCTCTGGGCAATCCCGCCGCTCAAATAACCGCAGAGCGCCCCAAGCACGCCGCCCAGAAGGACTGCGAGGAGGAAATTCAATCGGTTGCTGACAAGCCCGATGATGCCGCCCATACCCATGAAGAATGGGGTGCTCGTAAAGGCCAGCGAAATGATGCTGCTGACAATCTGCGCCCAGTTCTCACCCGTGAGGCTCCGGTAGTCCTTTGCAGTGATGTACAGGAGTGCCAGGGCGCTGATCAGCAAGGGCCCCATCACGAGACCCACCAGCATACCCAGCATGAGGGATTTCAAATTTTTCATGTAGAAAGTTCCCATCTCATAGCATTGTTCAATTCTTCACAAACTTATCCGATCCTGAAAAAATGATCAAAATCTTTATGGGGTTTCTCTGCCGGCGCAAGCATTTAAAGGGGCAACCTTGTCACAGGAACGATCTTAGAAAAAAGCGAGATCGATTGATTTTAAAGTCACATTGGCCCATCGGTTGCATAAATGTCAAATTAATACATGAATTTCCATGAGGTGGCGCCGTGAAAAAATATGCATTTTATTGGGTACTTTTGGTCGTTCTTTTTTTGTTCGCTGGTTGCACTGTCTATGACACCGTCATCCGTGAACGCAACGCGGAGGTCTATGCCAGGGATGAGGTGAAAGAGGCCACGATCAGGGCGAAATTCATCGAGGACCCCAGCGTTAAAGCGATGGATGTCTCCACCTACTTTTATGGCGGGCAGGCGTATCTCGTGGGCGAATATGACTCGCCGTATCAAAGAGACCGTGCCGTCATGCTGACGGGAAGTGTCAGCGGTGTGAAGTCGGTGGCGGCCTATCTTCTTCCAAAGACGAAGGATGAACGCTGCGGGCCTGCCGATAACACGAGGATCAACTCGGAGGTGAAGGCGAAGATCCTCCGGGACAGCGGGATCTGGTCCACGAGCGTCGATGTCAAATCCGTCCAGTGCAATGTCGTTCTTCTGGGTGTCGTCGGTTCCCAGAGGGAAATCGGAAGGGCCGTCGACCATGCCTTCAGCATCCCCGGTGTCAGGAAGGTCAAGAGTTTTCTGATTTCAGCCCAGGAAGAGAAAACACCGGTTGCGAAAAAGTAGGAATTTGTAATTCAGGGATCATTCTTTATCGCCAAGCCGTCGGGCAGCCTCTGACATGGACAGGGGGTCCCTCAGTTTGACCAGCCTTTCGGGTGATTCCTGAAAATTCTCCAGGGCGTTGAAGAAGCGGTCCAGCACATCGCCGTCGTATGTAGGGATCAGAAAGAGATGCGTGTGGGGGATTCTTCTTCCCCGGGCGTAGAGGAAGACAAAGTCAGGATCGTAGGTCTTCA
>JAPLJU010000029.1 GCA_026388445.1 Deltaproteobacteria bacterium | reverse complement strand
TATGGTTACGTGGAGGCGGAGGTTCCAAAGATCCTTCTCGTGGTGAGGAAGGCCTATGGCGGATCCTGGGCCGCCATGGGTTCCAAGACGATGGGAGCGGATCTGGTTTTCGCGTGGCCGACGGCGGAGATGGCGATCATGGGTGCCGAGGGGGCGGTGGAGATCCTTTACAAAAAGGAGATCGAAGCGGCGGAAAACAAGGGGGCTATGAGAAGGCAGAAGATCGAGGAATACCGGGAGAAATTCAGCTCTCCTTATCATTACGCGGGGAAAATGGTCGTCGATTTTTTGATCAAACCGCGGGAAACCCGGGCGCATCTTTTCAGGGCGCTGGAGATTCTCAGGAACAAGGCGCGGGAAAGGGTCGACCGCGGACATGGCAACATTCCCCTGTAAGCGGGGTAATCACGGCAGGAAGACGAAAGGAGGATCGTATGGTTAAGGGTGTGGATCACATTGGGATAGCGGTTCAGAACATCGACGAGACATTGAAACTGCTCAAATCGGCCTTCGGCGCCGAGGAATTGAAAAGAACAGAGTATCCCCAGCTCCAGCAGATTTCTTCCATCGTCAATCTGAAAGGAACCAACTTCGAGCTCATGCAGGCCACGGGGCCGGATGGCGCCATCGGAAAATTCATGCAGGCCAATAAAGGCGGCGGCCTCCATCACATTTCCGTCATGTGCGAAAACCTGGAAGCCCTCGTGGACACTCTGGAGAAAGGCGGGTTGAAGATTGTCGGGAAAATGTACGAGGGGCCGGACCGGGTGGCCTTCATCCATCCGAAGAGCGCGCAGGGCCTGCTGGTGGAATTGACCGATACAGGGTCTCCGAAGAAATGAAGCGATGCGCATCAGAGGGTCGTCATGACAGGGACGGGAGCCGGGTTCCCATGTCGCGGATCATGGGAAGAGGGCTTTCAAGAAACAGGATGACCTTATCAGTCATAAAAGGAGGAGTCATATGAAGTTAAAAGATAAGGCGGCGATTGTTACGGGTGCAGGGCAGGGGATCGGAAGAGCCATTGCCCTTGCGATGGCGCGCGAAGGCGCGAAAATCTGCGTGGCCGACTTAAATCCGGAGACGGCCAATAAAGTGGCGGCGGAAATCAAGGGGATGGGCGGTAAAGCTATCGCCGTGCAGGTGGATATCACCAGCCTTGAGCAGGTCAAGAAGACGGTGGAGAAGGCCATCGCCGAACTCGGATGCGTTGATATCCTGGTCAATAACGTCGGCTGGGACAAGATGGAGCTTTTCATCCAGAGCGAACCCGCTACCTGGGACAAGGTCATCAACATCAATTTCAAGGGCCCGATCCACTTTTTCAAGGCTGTTCTTCCCCACATGATTGAACGAAAGTACGGGAAGATCATCAGCATCGCCTCCGACGCCGGACGGGTGGGATCGAGCGGCGAGGCGGTTTACTCGGGGGCAAAAGGGGGCATCATTGCCTTCTCGAAGACCGTGGCGAGAGAAGTGGCCCGTTACGGGATCACCGTCAACTGCGTGTCGCCCGGTCCGACGGATACGCCGTTCTTCGCCCAGGTCGCCGGTGACAACCCGGCCATTGCCGAGGGTCTTAAAAAAGCCATACCGCTGCGCCGTCTTGCGCAGCCTGAGGATATCGCGGGAGCCGTGGCGTTTTTCGCATCCGATGAGGCGGGCTACATTACCGGCCAGGTTTTGAGTGTCAGCGGCGGCCTGAACATGGTCTGATCTGTTTGAAACAATACTGCACGGGAATCGATCATCACGAGAAAAAGGAGGGGCGATGAATTTCAGTTTTACGGATGAACAGTTGGCCCTGCGTGACATGGTCCGGCGGTTCGCGGAGAAAGAGCTGAAGCCGTGCTATACGCAGTGGGATCGTGAAAAAAAATATCCCCGTCATCTTAACAAAAGGATGGGCGAGCTCGGTCTCATCGGGATGGCCGTTCCGGTCGAGAAAGGCGGTATGGGGGCATCTCATGTTTCTGAGGGAATCGCCTGCGAGGAGGCCTCGAGAGGCGACTGCGCCCTGACGATGTCGACGTTTGCCGTGGGACATCTCGATGCCGCCATTCTCTCGCAGGGGAACGAAAGGTTGCGCAAGGAATTTCTGGAGCCGTTCCTCGCCGGCGATCTGGTTCCCGCTTTCGCGATCACAGAACCCGGCTCGGGTACCGATGCCGTGGCCATGAAGGCGAGTGCGGTTAAAAAGGGAGCATCCTATATCCTGAACGGTGAGAAGGCGGGTATCACGGCGATGATGGATGCCGATTTCGCGGTGGTCTTCGCGAAAACGGACCCCGCTGCCGGGGCGAGAGGGGTGAGCTGCTTTGTCGTGCCGACAAACTATCCGGGTGTTACGCGACAATCCTACGAGGATATGGGGGTCCGGTCCGTCGGCAGGGGTTCCATCTTCATGGATGATGTTGAAATTCCTCAGGATTATCTCGTCGGCAAAGAGGGGACGGGGTTCATCATGGGCATGCAGGGTTTCGATGTGAGCCGGATCCTCCTGGCCCTTGAAGCGATCGCGCCGGCCATGGTTTCGCTGGAAGAGACCATCGAATACACCAAGCAGCGGCAGGCCTTCGGAAGGCCGATCGCGACATTCGAAGGGGTGGCGTTCCCGATTATCGAGCACGTGAGTCTTCTCGAGGCGGTCCGGCTGCTCTGCTACAAGGGTCTCTGGCTGCGCGACCAGGGGCAGTCTTCCACAGCGGTCGCGGGGATGGTGAAATGGATGGCACCGAGATTCGCTACAAATGCCATCAGGGATTGCCTCGTTCTTCATGGACACCCCGGATATACGAATGAATTTCCGTTGGAACAGCGGTTGCGGGATGTGCTGTCAATCGAGATTGCGGACGGGACATCTCAAGTGTCGAAACTGGTCGTTTTACGAGAGCTCTTCGGACGCGATTACCTGCCCTACAACTATCGGAACAAGTAGCCGCTCTCGAGAAGGCTGGAAGCGATTAGAAATTCATGAATAAAATAAAAAAGGAGGTGGAAGTGTAAAGAGCGGTTGATGGGGGTTTCTCTAATTTTGAACATACGTGTGTTAAACCAAGATGCGCTTCTCAAGAAAAGGAGGAAGAGGACATGGGGAAAAATGTCGATTATTCAATTTTTAAAGAAGTGTGGGACAAGGAATATACCGTGACGAGGCAGCTCCACCGGATTTGCCTCAAATGGCCTGACAAGGTCGCGATCATCGATCCCGTCAGAAAAAAGGAGTTGACCTACAAACAATGGAACGAAGAAGCCAACCAGTTTGCCAATGCCCTTCTCGATGCCGGTCTGACGACGTATGATGCCGTCATGGGCGACCTGTTCAATACCTACGAGTGGTTCATCCTGTTCATGGGTTGCGCCAAGGCCAGATGCAAGTTTCCCTCCATGAATTTCATGCTTCCTGAAGGCCAGGTCTGCAGGCTGATGGATGACAGTGAAGTGGCTGTCTTTGTCTACGACGCCGCGCTGAAGGACATGGCCCTCAAGGCCATCGAGATGGCCAAGATAAAACCCAAAGTTTGTATTATGTGCGGTCCGGGCGAGGTTCCCAAGGGGCATGTGAGCTATGAGAAATTCATCGCCGGAAAATCGAAGGAAGCCCCCAAAACGGAGAAGGATGTTTCGTGGCTGGACCCGCTCCTCGGCCTCTACACGTCGGGGACGACGGGGGTGCCCAAGGGGTTCACCCTGAACCACGGCATCATCTTTTTCGACAACATGATGAATGCGGGCCTTAACAAGTTTGACGAGACTTGCGTCAGTCTTGCCACGAACCCTCTCTTCCATCGCGGCGGCAACACGACCGGCGTGCTTTGCGTTCTTCACTGCGGCGGCTCGGTGGTCATCATGAGGGCCTTTGATGACAACCTGGCCCTCGATTTAATCGAAAAGTACAAAGTCAGTCACATGGTGAGCGCCCCGGTGATCTACGAAAGGATGTGCCAGGCGCAGGAAAAGAAACCGAGGAACGTCAGCAGCCTGAGGGCGCTCGTTTCCATGGGCTCCCCCCTCGACAAGGAATCTTGCCTGCGATGCATGAAGATCCTCTGCCCCGGTGTTTACAACGGTTACGGGACGGCCGATCAGCACTGGGTCACCATGCTGAAGCCCTGGGAACTGCCGGAAAGAGCGGGGACGATAGGGCTTGCCATCACGGAAGACATCATCAAACTCGTGAAGATCGACCTCGGCCGTCGCGGCGATCCGAACAACCCCGCGGACGATTGCCCGAAAGACGGTGCGACGGAAGGCGAGATCGCGCTCAGAACGATGAGGACGCCCTGAAAGATCATCCGGCAGTCATTGACACCTTTGTAACAGGGGCGCCGAGCAAGGAGTGGGGCGAGACCATCGTTGCCTACGTGGCCCTGAAGGATCCGAAGGTGACGGAAAAGGACCTCGATGAATTCTGCAAGAAACACCCCAGGCTGGCGAGGTATCAGCGGCCCAAGCATTACAAGTTCGTCGATGCGAAGGATCTTCCCTTCAACCCTTCGGGAAAGAAGCTTCATTACGTCATCAAAGAACGCGCGAAGAAAGATTTCTCCAATTTGCCATAGGAAGTCTTTCTTCTTACACGTTACAGGATCTCAACGGGGCATTTGACCCGTTGAGATCCCCCCCGAAAACCACGAACACGTCAGGTGGTTCGAATGCGATGAAACGGGATTGTACGACCAAGCGCGA
>JAPLJU010000187.1 GCA_026388445.1 Deltaproteobacteria bacterium | reverse complement strand
TTTAAAGCGACCAGTTCATGGTTTTTTGAGAACATGCCGAAGGTGAGCAGGGTCGCCAGAAGGACCGAGGCCGGGATGGCCTGTGCGACAACCATCGGCACCGTGTACAGAAAATAGGAGATCATTTGGCCGATGGTGGCCTGGTTGCTGAGAAACATCCGGATCCGCTCAAAGAAATCGACGATCAGATAGATCGACATGAAGGACAGAAGGACCAGGCTGAATAACTTCAGAAACTCTCTGGTGATGTATCGGCTAATAATCGTCACGATGATCGCCCCGATTTGAAAAACGTTCTCGCTCTTCCCCAGAGATCCAGATCCAGGGATTTTTCCTCTGCCTTCCGCATGAACAGGATCACGCCGGCTGCGGCAAAGACGGCATTGGGCACCCAGGCGCCGACGACGGGAGACAACCTGCCCGTTTCCCCGAGGGCCGTGCCGCTCAACGTGAGCAGGTAATAGGAAACGACGACGGCCAGGGCCGTGGTGAAGCCCCTCAGCCTGGCGGAACGGCTCGGTGTGATGCCCAGGGGCATCCCGACAAGCGCAAAGATGAAGCAGGACAATGGGATGGCGAATCTCTTATTGAGCTCGATTTTCATCTCCCTGATCTTCAACGCCGGCATTGATTTGCCGGGGTCTCGGATCTGACGGACCATTTCCAGGAAGGTCGTCTCCTGGGGTTTTTGGGTGGCGAATTTCTTGGCGTCCGCCACGACCGTTTGCAGTTCCAGGCTAACGTCATAGGTGCTGAAGTCAATTTTCTTATAATTTTTCAAATTCGGGTTGACGGAGTGAATGCTTCCATTTTCCAGTCTCAGGGTCACAGTCGGCGAGTCCGGCGCCGCGACCAGGTATCCCTTCCGGGCAATAATGGTGCTCGGTTCCGACTGGATCCGATCATCGAACAGGAGGATGCCCTCCATGTACTCACCGTTGATGGGGATCTGGTCGGCGTAAAGGACGATACCGCTGAAGTCGTCGTTGAAGACCTTTTCCTTGATGCCCGCGCTGGCCTTCTGCCGGGCGATCTCAAGGATCAAGTTTCTTGTGGCCTGATTGCCCTCGGGGAGAAGGAAGAGCGATGTCACCGTCGACATGACAAAGGCGACGACGGCCAGGGAAAAGACCGGCAGGGACAGCTGGTAGAGGCTCAGGCCGGCACTCTTCATGACGGTCAATTCATTATCCCTGGAAAGCCTTCCCATGCCCATCAAAATCGATATGAGAAGGGCCAGCGGGATGGTAAAAAGAAGGAGAGCCGGCATCATGAATAGGATGAGTTTTGAAATGTCCCATAAATCCACCCCCTTGTTGATAACGAGTTCCATCAGCTGGAGAATCCTGCCCATCATGAGGACAAAGGTCGCCACGAAAAGGGCGAGGATGAAAGGGTAGGTGATTTCCTTGAGGATGTAGCGGTAAATGATCTTTGTTATTCTGGGCATCAATCTTTTTTTCATAAAGATTGGACCGGGGCACCTCTGCGGGCCGGTCCGCATACATTCATATACAACTGTACGCGCGAAATCAATCGATAACTTATTTGACCTGCTGCTGAAAATCTGTTAGATGTCACGTGGTTGAACGTTCAATAGCCCGGATGAACCCTGCCGTGGAACCCCGCGGCGGCTGCAGGGAGGGTTTCAGAGGACCGTCTCAATAAAAAAAGAGGGAGGATGTTCCCCGTGATTGATTTGCACACGCACTCCATATTCAGCGATGGAGAACTTATCCCGTCGGAGCTCATCCGCAGAGCCATGGCGGCCGGATACCGTGCCATCGCCATTACGGATCATGCCGATCACTCCAATCTGGATTTTATTCTACCGCGCGTCAGCAAGGCCTGCCGCAAGATCTCCGAGGTCTATCCCATCAAGGCCCTGGCCGGGATCGAAATCACCCATGTCCCCCCCGTCCTCATTCCGGGGCTCGTCAAAGAGGCACGCCAGCTGGGCGCGAAGATCGTCGTCATTCACGGGGAAACGATCGTTGAACCTGTCGCCGCGGGGACCAACCGGGCTGCCATCGAGGCTCGCGTGGATATCCTGGCCCACCCGGGTCTCATCACGCCCGATCTCGTGAAGAAAGCCGCTAAAAACGGGGTCTTTCTGGAAATCACCACGAGGCAGGGTCACGGCTATACCAACGGCCACGTGGCAAGGCTTGCCCGTGAATTCAAGGCCCCTTTGGTGATGAACACGGACAGCCATGCCCCGCGAGACCTGGTGACCCTGGAGATGGCGCGCAAAATCGCCGCCGGTGCCGGTCTTCAGCCGGATGAAATAAAAGAGATGTTTCGAAATTCCGAGAAGCTTGTCAGAAGAAGCCTCTAGGGCGGACTCGCCGGGGTGTTCCCGACCATCATGGATCCGTGAGAAAGATGAAGATTTTTTTTATCGCCGATGCCCATCTCCGACATCGAAACAATATCGGTTATGACCGGCTGCTTCAGTTTCTCGATTCGCTGAAGGGGCAGGCCGATCACCTCTATATCCTCGGCGATTTCTTTGATTTCTGGTTCTCCGACCAAGGGGATGTCTACCCCGACTTTCAGGACATGATCGGGAAGCTTGTCGAAGTGAAGGAAAGCGGGGTTTGTGTCCATATCCTGGAGGGGAACCACGACTTCGCCCTGCGAAAATATTTCGGCGAAAAGCTCGCCATGGAGGTGATTCCCGACTGTGCCGTGGTGACGCTTGACGGAAAGAAGTTGTACCTGGCTCACGGGGATCTCGTTGATACGGAAGACACCTCGTACCTTTTCCTCCGGAAAATCCTGCGGAGCAAAACATTCAGCTGGTTCAAGGAGCAGTTGCCGTCGTCTTTCTGGTGGAAAGTCGCCAGGGGCAGCTCGATGGCGAGCAAGAGGTGGATCGGCGAATCCCAGGAAAGACTGGCAGAGAAAATGTACGCCTTTTCTCTCCGGAAGTTCGAGGAGGGATTCGACGCCGTGATCCTGGCCCACTGCCACGAGCCGCTTCTCAGGACGGTGGAGTTAGACGGTACGGAGAGGGTCTTCGTGACCCTGGGGGACTGGATCGATCACTTTTCCTATCTCATACTCGAGAAGGGCCAATTCAATCTCTTCTTCTACAAACTGTCGTTCTGACACATCATCCCTTTTTCAACTTCGGAGGCAATAAAAGCTACAGACTGACTGCTTCGGGATTTGGATGTTTGCCGCGTCAGGGCCGTTCTCCGGTCGGAGTGAACCGGCGGCCGGAAAAAGACTGGACACCGGTTGTAGAATGTGTTAGGTCGTCAAACCGATTTAAGAGGTATGCGATGAATTTCGGCGGGATCGAGAAGGAATTTTCGGACTTCAAGAGGGCTTCCTTTGTCGTTCTGCCCGTTCCATACGACTTGACCTCTACCTACCAATCGGGGTCCCGCCGGGGGCCGTCCGCCATACTCGATGCCTCCTGTAACATGGAGCTCTACGACGAGGAGCTCTGCAAGGAAACCTATCAGGCGGGGATTCACACGCTGCCACCCCTGGAGCCCGATGCGCGCGGGCCCCGGGAGATGATGAAAAAGGTTGAAGAAAGCACTGCCGGGATCGTCCGGCACAACAAGATCCCCGTGCTGATCGGCGGGGAGCACAGCATATCCCTCGGCAGCGTACGGGCCCTGAAGAAGAAATACCCCCGGCTTTCTGTGCTTCACTTCGATGCCCATGCGGACATGAGGGATCGATACCAGGGATCGCCGTTCAGTCACGCTTGCGTGGCCCGTCGCCTCCGGGAGATCTGCCCCGTTGTCCATGTCGGGATCCGCAGCATGAGCCGGGAAGAGGCGCTCTTCATCAAGAAAAAGGACATCGAGGTATTTTCCCCTGGCGATGTGCAGGGAAAGCCGGGATGGGAAAAAAAGATTTGCGAAAATTTGACGAAAGATGTTTATATATCCGTCGATCTCGACGTGTTCGACTCGTCTCTGATGCCGGCCACGGGAACACCCGAGCCGGGAGGGCTTTACTGGCGTGACGTGACGTCTCTTCTCAGGGAAGCCGCCGGGACATGCCGGATCAGGGGATTTGACGTCGTTGAACTTTCACCCATACCCGGGATGGTGGCGCCGGAATTCCTGGCAGCGAAGCTCACCTACCGGATCATGGGGTATGCCCTAAAATGAACTGAAGAAGAGGAGAGGGAAGGCTGCAGATATTTGTTCCCCAGAAGATTTTCTTCACGAAGGGTGTCGGGGTTCACAAGGAGGAGCTTCACTCCTTTGAGCTGGCGCTCCGGGATGCGGGAATCGAGAAATTCAACCTGGTTTACGTCTCCAGCATTTTTCCGCCGGGCTGCCGGATGATTTCCAGGGGGAAGGCCCTGCGGGAATTGATCCCGGGGGGCATCACGTATTGCGTGATGAGCCGCTGCAGCAGTAATGAGCCCAACCGGCTCCTGGCGGCGTCGGTCGGCTGTGCCGTTCCGGCGGACCTCTCCCAGTATGGTTACATCAGCGAGCACCATGCCTTCGGGCAGACGGAAAAACAGGCGGGGGATTACGCGGAGGATCTGGCAGCCGCCATGCTGGCATCCACCCTCGGTATTGATTTTGACGTGGACAAGAGCTGGGACGAGAAGAAAGAGGTCTTCAAGATCAGCGGCAAGATCGTCCGGACGAGGAATGTCACACAGTCCTACATTGTTCCCAAGAAGGGACCCTGCACAACGGTTATCGCGGCGGCCGTTTTCGTCTTCTGATCGGGAAGCGGACTTCAGGCGGAAAAAATTAGACGTTCATTTTTTCTTAACGTTGCCGATCCAGAATATCAAACCACTCCAGACATCTCAGTGGTCAGCTTTTAAAAAAGTGGTGGTAAGATAAGGGTGTCAGTAAACGATCCTTGTCCTATAGGCGATTTCGGCCATGGAGAAAAAGGAAGAAGGGAAAACGGCTCACGCCCAGATTCTCGTCGTTGACGACGAAAAGCCGATCTGCGACATCATTCAGGAAGCGATGAAACATTTCGGCTATACCTGCCTCTCCGCCATGAGCGGTGAGGATGCCCTGAAGATCCTGGAAAAGAACAAAGTGGACATCGTCATCACGGACATCAAGATGCCCGGCATGAGCGGCATCGATCTGACGACCCTCGTCAAGTCCAATTACGACTCCGACGTCATCGTTATGACGGGCTTCGCCGAGGATTTCACCTACGAGCAGATTATCGAGAAGGGCGCCAGCGATTTCATGCTGAAACCGATCGGTATCAAAGAACTCCTGATCAGGTTGAAGCGCGTCCAGCGGGAAAGGGCGATGTTGTCGGAGCGGAATCAGGCGGAGGCCCTCCTCAGGGAAAGCGAAAAGCGCTATCAGGAATTGAGCATCACAGACAACCTGACCCAGCTCTTCAACTCGAGGCAGTTTTACAACCAGATCACCGCCGAGATCGAACGAACGAACCGTTATAACCACAACCTGACACTGCTCATGATGGATATCGACAACTTCAAGCAGTACAACGACACCTTCGGCCACCTCGAGGGCGATAATGTTCTGGTGCGGTTTGCCGATGTCGTTAGAAGTTGCCTGAGGCGGACGGACTTGGCCTATCGTTACGGGGGAGAGGAGTTTGTCATCGTTCTTCCCGACACCGAAGGAGAGCAGGGGGTGGTAACGGCCGAGCGTATCCGGCAGGAGCTCAAGAAGGAGGTCTTTGCCCCCAAGCCGGGAAAGACAATCCGGGTGACAGTGAGCACGGGCATCGCTCAATACAGCAGCGGCGAGGAGCTGTCGTCCTTTATCCGAAGGGCCGATTTGAACATGTACAGGGCCAAGGAGAAGGGGAAGGATCAGGTTTTCTATTCTTAAGAAGGGTCCTGATCATAAAAGGAATTCGGGGACCGGTTTCCGGGAGCAGACACAGGCTGGCTTGTCTAAAATATCCTTGACATTGGAAGTCCAGTAAAATTAAGATGTTTTCAAGACGCGGGGTGGAGCAGTCCGGTAGCTCGTTGGGCTCATAACCCAAAGGTCGGTGGTTCGAATCCACCCCCCGCTACCAAACAAATCAAGGGGTTAGAGATTCTCTCTGGCCCCTTTTTCGCGTTTTGGAGGGGTTTTTCTAACGGATTTCTAACGGATTGGAAGGAAGTCTGCAGAAGATTAACTTGTTTACGGTTGAATTCTTCGTCATTGAAGAGGTGTCCGTACACGTCTAACGTCACTTTGATGCTAGAATGCCCCATCTGCGTGGACATATATTTGATGTTCTGCCCAGCATGAATTCTAAGGCTCGCGTTCGTGTGCCTCAGGCTGTGAA
>JAPLJU010000042.1 GCA_026388445.1 Deltaproteobacteria bacterium | reverse complement strand
AGAGGATCATGCGTGATCTTCCCCCCGGGCTCGTCTCTACCCTGCAGTCCTTTCAACTCTTCGATATGTACCACTCTGTGTGGTTCCTTCTGATGATGGCGCTTCTGGCCGTGAACCTCGTCGTTTGTTCCGTGAACCGCTTTCCCCGCACGTGGAGAATTTTCCAGGCCGCCCGCTCCGGAGAACCGGTGCGTCGGCTTGAAGGGGATGCCGCTGACCGGATCTTCACGGCCGGGGGGCCGCCCGCACGGGAAGCCGAGGGGCTGGAGAGGATCATTCGGAGGAAATTTGGAAAGGTCCGCCGCATGGAAGAAGCAGGCATGATCATGCTCCACGGCGAAAAAGGGGCCTTCTCTTATTTTGGCGTTTATGTCGTCCATTTGAGTATTCTGGTCATCCTTGCCGGGGCGATCATCGGTTCTCTCTCGGGCTTTGACGGCTACGTCAACATCCCCGAGGGGGGGACCGTCGACACGGTGAAGCTCAGGGGCGGGCAAGGGACAAAGAAACTCGACTTTGCCGTCCGGTGTGATCGTTTCACCGTGGAGTTTTACGACAACGGTATGCCCAGGGAGTTCCGCTCCGATCTCGCTTTTCTGAGGGAAGGAAAGATTATCCAGGAGGAATCCCTGCGGGTCAACCATCCCATCGAATTCGGGGGGATTCGGTTTTACCAGGCCAGTTACGGAAACCAGCCCGGGACCGCCCTTCTGACCGTTCGGGACGGCAGGGGCGTGAAGAAGCTGCTGAAGGTCTCGGCGGGGGATCAATTCGAGCTTGCCGGGAAGAAAGCGGCCGTTTCGGTGCTCCGCATCGAGGAGAACCTCATGAACATGGGCCCTGCCGTAAAGCTGGGCGTCATGTCGGAAGAAGGAGGTACTGCCTTCTGGGTGTTTGGTCATATCCGTGAGATCGAGGAGGCCAACCCAGGGATCACGAAACAGGTGCCGCAATTCAACCCCGGTCTCTTCAAACCTTATCTTTTCTCCCTGGGAGGCATTGAAAGCGCCTATTACACCGGGCTCCAGGTGAGCACCGATCCGGGCGTCCCCATCGTGGCCGCGGGGGCGATCCTCATGGTGGCCGGTTTCATGATCGTCTTTTTCTTCTCCCACCGGCAGATCTGGGTCCGGGTAGAGGGTAGGGGCGGCAAGAGCAGGATCAGTGTCGTCGGGCGGTGCAGCCGGGACCCGGCCGGTCTTACCCGCGACATGGACGCTCTAGCGACGGTTGAACGGAAGTAGATCACGTTGTCCTGTCAGGAGTCAATTTGCTCATGAATACCGTAATCCTCAACTGGGTCACTTTCATCTATTTCGGCGCTGCCGTCTTTTATTTAATCCACATGCTGCGGGGAGACGATTTCTGGGGGAAGGCCGCGACCGTCACGGCTTGCGCCGGCATCGCGGCCCAGACGGTTGCCCTGATTGTGCGCTGGGTGGAGTCTTACAGTATGGGCATCGGGCATATCCCCCTTTCGAATCTTTACGAGTCGCTCATCTTCTTTGCCTGGACGATCATGCTCCTTTACCTGATCATGGAGTGGAGGATCAGGAATAAAAGCGCCGGCCCCTTTGTGACGCCTTTCGCGTTCCTGCTCATGGCCTACGCCTCCATTTCACCCAACATCAGCGGGCAGATACAGCCCCTGATCCCCGCCCTGAAAAGCAACTGGCTGACCAGCCATGTGATGACCTGTTTCATGGGGTATGCGTCCTTTGCCATAGCCGGCGGTCTGGGCTTCATGTATCTTGTCAAGGGCGAAGAGGGCGCTGGGCGGGGTGGGCCATCGCTATCTTTTCGCCGTTTCCTGCCGTCGAGGGATGCCCTGGACGAGCTGATCTACCAGTGCACCATCCTGGGGTTCATCTTTCTGACTCTGGGCATCATCACCGGGGCCGTCTGGGCTCACTACGCCTGGGGACGATACTGGGGGTGGGACCCGAAGGAAACGTGGTCGCTGATTACCTGGCTCGTCTATGCGGCGATGCTTCATTCCCGCTATGTTCGCGGGTGGCGGGGAAAACGAATGGCTGTCATGGCCCTTGTGGGGCTTGCCTGCGTGCTTGTTACCTATCTCGGCGTGAATTATCTGCCGGGCCTGCACAGTTACATCAAATCTTAGAACGGAGTCATCGGTCGTCCGGACAATGAGAACCAGCGGCATTCTTCTCCATATCTCGTCGCTTCCGTCCCGCTTCGGGATCGGCGACCTGGGGCCTGAAGCCTATCGCTTCGCGGACTTTCTCCGCCGAGCGGGGCAGCGCTGCTGGCAGGTCCTGCCTCTATGTCCGACCGACGCGATCCACGGAAACTCGCCCTACAACAGCGACTCGGCCTTTGCCGGGAATGTGCTCCTCATCAGTCCCGAGGAGATGGTTCAAGAGGGCCTTCTCAAGGCCGGGGATCTCAGAGGCGCGCCCTCTTTCCCGGAGGGTGACATCGATTACCCGGCGGTGATCGCCTATAAACAGAATCTATTCAGCAAAGCCTTTGAAGACTTCAGGAAAGCCGGGCGGAAATACGGGGATGACTTTGGGGCTTTCTGCGATGACAACGCGGGCTGGATCGACGATCATGCGCTTTTTATGACGCTTAAACGCCGCGAGCAGGGCAGGGCGTGGAACGAGTGGCCCCGTCCGATCAGGGACAGGACGCCTGCCGTACTGAAAGAGGTGAAGATAAAATTTGCGGAGGAGATCCGTCGGGAGAAGTTTCTCCAGTTTGTATTCTACCGGCAATGGAAGGCCCTTAAGGAACATGTTAACGCCCTTGGCATCCAGGTGATCGGGGACCTCCCCATTTACGTCCATCACGACAGTGCCGACGTCTGGCGGCATCCGGAATGCTTCATGCTGGGCAGAAATAAAAGACCCGCCTCTGTGGCCGGTGTCCCGCCGGATTACTTCAGCAAGACGGGTCAGCTCTGGGGCAACCCTCTTTATCGGTGGGATGTTCTCAAGAAGCGACGCTACCGGTGGTGGGTCGACCGGATTGTCCACAATCTCAGGCGCTTCGACCGGGTGCGGATCGACCATTTCCGCGGTTTCGTGGCTTTCTGGCAGGTCTCCTCCAGGGCCAGGACGGCCATCCACGGGAAATGGGTGAAAGCACCCGCCGAAGATTTTTTCACGACGATGTTGAATCGCGTACCGCGCGAAGGGCTCATCGCCGAGGACCTCGGATTCATCACGGCCGATGTGACGCAGGTTCTCGAGAAGATCGGAGTTCCGGGAATGCGTGTGCTTCTCTTCGCCTTCGAGGAGGGGATGGCGCAGTCCCCCCATGCCCCCCACAATCACATCAGGAATTGCGTCGTCTACACGGGCACCCACGACAACAACACCGTCCGGGGCTGGTTCGAGAATGAAGCCGGCAGGGATAGGAAACGAAGGCTCTTTTGTTACCTGGGAAAGAGGATCAGGTCCGGGGAAGCTCACCATGCATTCATACGCCTTGCGATGATGTCCGTGGCGGAGACAGTGATCATCCCCATGCAGGATGTCCTGGGGCTGGGGGAAGAGGCGAGGATGAACCTGCCCTCCACCCGGACGGGCAACTGGCAATGGCGACTGAGCAGGGGGCAGCTGAAAAGCAGTGTCGCAAGGGAACTGAACATACTTGCATCCAGCTACGGTCGGTGCGGATAAAAAACCGCAGAGGGTTTCGCCTCGATGGTATGCCCGGAGCGTAATTGTAACCTGATGTAATTATTCGTTTTATAGAGAGAGTAAAAACAGAACAGCCCGCCTCGGTAAAAGGGATGAGAGCCTCTCATACCTTCTTCTTAGGTTTTTTCTAATCAAAAATAAGAAGAAAAATCAGAAAGTCGTCGTATTGTTTTTATTTTTCCTTTGCCGTTAATATGGTTACACAGGGAAAACTCTGAGCCACCGTTTCGAAATACATTTTATATCAGGAGGCCCTATTGCGACAAAAACCTTTCGAAGGAAAATGCCGGTGCGAGGATTGCAATTTGGAGATGAAATGGGATAGCATTGACTGGGTATTACTGGACGGCAGACTTCACTGCTCTCCCTGTACCATCAGAGACATAAAACAGGGCCGTTCCGAGCATGGAAGATCTGTCATAAAGTTTCGTGCTCCGAAGCGGTCACAACGCGAGAAGGAGAAAAGGGTCGGTTCTCTTTCTGGGCTCCGCGGTCTCCGCGCGGTTCAGTAATTCAGAGCGATCAGGAACAGAAAAGCAATCGATGAGCTACACCATCAGTATCGATGAAATCAGGGAACTCTCCAGAAGGCTTGCCCTCCGCAAATCCCTGCTCGAGATCACCAATCGCCTTTATGCTGCCAGGGACATTTATGAAATCCACCTGGAGTTGAGAAAATTCATTTTGCCTCTTCTCAATGCCCAGTCCGCTTGCCTCTATGCCGTCGACCCGGCGCGTGGCGACCTGTACACCCTGACGGGTGAGGAAAACCAGCTCAAGGAGATCAGGGTAACGATCAGCGGCAATTCGGTTGCGGGATTCGTGGCCCAGAGCGGTAAACCCCTGAATGTTGCCTATGTCCAGGACAAGGGTGGTGTCTCTGGCATCCAGCAGCTGTTCTCACAAAAGGAAAGAACGCCTCAAGAGTCTCTTTCCCGGACTGTCCAGGTGCTGGCTGTCCCGGTTTTTTATGAAAATACGCTGATGGGGGTCATCGAGGTCTCGAACCGGAAGGATGAAGCAAGATTCAGCGATGATGAACAGGCCTTCCTGGAAGAAATCGCCGAGGTCCTGGGCATTGCCCTTTTCAACCAGTCCAAGGTAATCAAGAAGAAAAAGGGTCGGTTTGATTACCTCGTCAGGCAAAATCTCATTCTGGAGTCGGATCTTGAAAACCTCCGGGCTGACGCGCGACGGAATAGTGAACCCATCGAAAACCTCCTGATGTCGAAATGCAAAATTTCCAAGGAGGATATCGGCAGGTCCCTGGAGGACTTCTACGGCTGTGAATACGTTCCTTTCAGGGATTCCTACCCCGTCCCCGAGGAGCTCCTGAAGCACCTGAAGAGGGACTATCTCTTCCGTGAAATGTGGGTTCCCCTGGGGAGATCGAACGGCAGCATCCTCGTTCTCGTGGATGATCCGAACAATCTTCTCAAAAGAGATGCGATCCAGAGTCTTCTCAAGGTAAAATCGGTTGAGTTTCGAGTCGGTCTCCAGGAAGACATTCATCAGTTCATCAATCACTTTTTTTCGAAACGAGAAGGGAATGTCGTCTCCATCACGGATATCATCGGACGCGTCGAGCCCGAGGAGGAGACGGATGAAGAGGGAGAAGTCTCGGAATCCGACAGCGTCATCATGCAGCTGGTCAACAAGATCATCAATGAAGCGTACGTCCGGCGCGCATCGGACATCCACATCGAGCCCAACGCCAAGAAAAAGAACGTGGAGGTCCGTTTTAGGGTGGATGGGGATTGCACGACCTACCAGACGTTGCCGTACACCTACAGGGCTGCCCTAATTTCCAGGATCAAGATCATGTCAAACCTCGATATCACGGAGCGGCGACTCCCCCAGGACGGGAAGATCCGCTTCAAACGGGGAAAAGGGGAGGAGATTGAATTGCGCGTTGCCACAATGCCCACGCAGGGAAACCATGAAGACGTGGTCCTCCGCATTCTCACGAAAGGCAAAATCATGCGTCTGGAGGACATGGTCCTTTCTCCTTACAACTATGATAACCTCCTCGAGATCCTCGAAAAACCCTACGGCCTCATCCTCGCCGTCGGCCCCACCGGTTCCGGGAAAACCACGACCCTCCACGCGGCAATCCACCAGATCAACCGGCCGAACATCAAGATCTGGACGATCGAAGATCCGGTGGAAATCACCCAGGAGGGCATCCGCCAGGTCCAGGTGAACCCAAAAATCGGTCTTGATTTTGCGCGGGCCATGCGCTCCTTCCTGAGGTCGGACCCGGATGTCATCATGGTCGGTGAGATGAGGGATTTTGAGACGGCCAAGATCGGTATCGAGGCCTCCCTCACGGGGCACCTTGTTCTTACCACCCTCCACACGAACAGCGCGCCTGAAACCGTGGTGAGGCTTCTGGACATGGGGATCGACCCCCTCAATTTTGCCGACTCCCTTCTGGGGATCCTCGCGCAGAGACTGGCCAAATGCCTCTGCAAGGAATGCCGCGAACCCTATCACCCCTCCCAGGAGGAGTACGATACCATTGCCATGAATTACGGCGAAGAGCATTTTGCGAAACTCAGGATTCCTTATAACAAGGACTTCAGGCTCTACCGGGCCAAGGGATGCCCGGATTGCAATATGACGGGTTACAGGGGCAGAATCGCCCTCCACGAGCTTCTCATCAATTCGGATATCATCAAATCCATGATCCAGCGGCAGGCGACGGTGGACGAGGTCCGGGAGACCGCGATCGAGGAGGGGATGAGTCTTCTGTTTCAGGACGGCATTCACAAGGTCCTTGACGGCCTCACGGATTTCGATCAGGTACGAAGAGTCTGCATCTCTTCGACCCGGAGCGTCAAGAAGAGGGAGCATCGAAAAAATACTGTCCAAAAGGAGGCAAAAAACTCAAGAAAGAAGGATGGATAGCCGATCATTATATAAACCGGGAGAAAGGGGGTGAAAAAAATGTCAGGCCAGCCCATCGGCGAGATCATGGTCCGGAAAAATATCATCACCGAGCAGCAGCTGGAAAAAGCCCTGGAGAGGCAGAAGAAAGAAAAGGGCAAATTGCTGGGTGAGATCCTCCTCGAGATGGGTGTTCCGCAGGAACAGATAAACAAGGCCCTCTATTATTACAACAAGAGGACGCCCATCGGTCAGATCCTGGTTGACTTGAACGTTATCACACTGGCTCAGCTCCAAGAGGCGCTGGAAAAGCAGAAGTCGATGATCTCTAAATTTTTCAGTTACAAGCCCCTCGGCATGCTGCTGGTGGATCTCGGCTTCGTCAATTACAACACCTACCTCGATGTTCTCTCCAAACACTTCAACATGCCCATCGTGCACCTGAAGTATTTCAAATTAAGGAAGGCCCTGCAGCAGATGATTGGAGAAGAATACGCCCTCAGGAAT
>JAPLJU010000161.1 GCA_026388445.1 Deltaproteobacteria bacterium | reverse complement strand
GGGAGGAGCGCGGCTATTTCCACGCGTCCACCGAGACCGACAGGCCGCCGTTCTCGCAGGTCATCCCTCCGCCGAACGTGACCGGCGTCCTGCACATGGGGCACGCGCTCAACAACACCCTTCAGGATGTCATGACCAGGTTCAAGCGCATGCAGGGGTACAATACCCTCTGGATGCCCGGGACGGATCACGCGGGTATTGCCACCCAGAACGTCGTGGAGCAGGAACTCGCCAAACAGGGCATCGCCCGGCACGATCTGGGGAGGGAGAAATTCATCGAGCGCGTCTGGCAGTGGAAGGAGAAGTACGGGAACGTCATTCTCAACCAGCTCCAGAGGCTGGGCTGCTCTTGTGACTGGGATCGGGAGCGCTTTACCATGGACCCCGGCTGCTCGCAGGCCGTCCGCGAGACCTTCGTGAGGCTTTACCATGACGGGCTCATCTATCGCGGCGATTACATCGTCAACTGGTGTCCACGATGCCGCACGGCTATTTCGGATCTCGAGGTGGAGTTTGAAGAAGAAGCGGGAGCTCTCTGGAACATCCGCTATCCCTACGTGGAGGGAAAGGGTGAAATTGTCGTGGCCACCACGCGCCCTGAGACGATGCTCGGTGATACGGCTGTCGCCGTCAATCCCAGGGACAAGCGCTACAAGGATGTGATCGGCAAGAAAGTCATCCTGCCGCTCGTCAACCGGGAAATTCCGATCATTGCCGATGAGTATGTCACCATGGATTTCGGCTCCGGTGCCGTGAAGATTACACCTGCCTGCGACCCCGCCGACTTCGAAATCTCGAAGCGACACAACCTCGAAGTGATCAAGATCATGGACGGCAACGCCGTCATCAACGAAAACGGCGGCCGGTACCAGGGGCAGGACCGCTACGTGGCCAGGGACAATGTCGTGAAGGATCTCGAGAAGGGCGGTTTCCTCGTCCGCAAGGAGGCGTACACGCACAACGTGGGGAAGTGTTATCGCTGCAAGACGGACATCGAACCGTTCGTGTCCACCCAGTGGTTTGTGAGTACGAAACCGCTCGCCAAGATGGCCTCCGCAGCGGTGATCAAGGGACAGACCAAGATTGTCCCCCAGATGTGGGAAGGGACCTACTTCGACTGGCTCGACAACATCCGCGACTGGTGCATCTCCCGCCAGATCTGGTGGGGTCACCGGCTCCCGGTCTGGTATTGCGAGGGGTGCGGGGAGGTCATCGTCGCCTCGGAAGACCCGACGAAATGCACGAAGTGCAAGGGTGCCAAGCTCCGGCAGGAAGACGATGTGCTCGACACCTGGTTCAGTTCGGCCCTCTGGCCGTTCTCCACGCTCGGCTGGCCCGAGAAGACCAAGGAACTGAAGACCTTCTATCCGACAACCCTGCTGGTGACGGGGTTTGACATTCTTTTCTTCTGGGTCGCCCGGATGATGATGATGGGGCTCTACTGCATGAAGGACGTCCCCTTCACCGATGTCTATCTCCATGCCCTGGTGCGCGACGAGCAAGGCGACAAGATGAGCAAATCCAAGGGAAATATCATCGATCCCCTCGAGATGATCGACAAATTCGGCTGCGATGCTTTCCGCTTCACCCTGGCAGCCTTCACGGCACAAGGGCGGGACATTCGCATGTCCGAGCAGCGGATCGAGGGTTACAAGCACTTCGTGACAAAGATCTGGAATGCCGCGAGGCTCTGCCTCATGAACACGGAGGATTTCCCCGGCGGGGAAATGAAGTTGAAAAAGGAGGATTATTCCCTCTGCGACCGGTGGATCCTGGCCAGGCTCAACCGGACCGTCGCGGAGACCACGAAAGCGCTGGAAGAATATCGTTTCAACGATGCCTGCAGCACGATTTACTCATTCATCTGGCATGAGTTCTGTGACTGGTACCTCGAACTCATCAAACCCGTCCTGTACGGCAAGGACCATCCGAAAAAGAAACTGGCGGCCCAGGCAACGATGCTCCGGGCGCTCAAGACCGTCGCACAGCTCCTCCACCCCTTCATGCCCTTCGTGACGGAGGAGATCTGGCACCGCGTCGTCCGGGATGGAAGCTCCGTCATGGTGAGCCCATTCCCCGCGGAGGACCCGGCTCTGAGGGACGACCTCGCCGAAAAGGAGATGGGAATGATCATCGATGTGGTGGGCATCATCCGGAACATCCGCGGTGAGAAGGGCATCTCACCGTCGAAGAAGCTGAAGGTTCTTCTTTCTGTTGCCGATCAAACCCTCATCCCGCTTCTCGAAGACGGCAGGGATTTCATTTCGAATATGGCAAGGCTCGAGGACCTGAAGATCGCAGGCTTAGTGGAAGACCCGAAGGGGGCTGCAACGGGGGTTGCCGGTTCCGTGAAGGTCTTCGTTCTTCTTGAGGGGGAGATCGACAAGGCGGGCGAAAGAGCGAGGCTCCAGAAGGAGATCTCACGGCTGGAGAAGGATCTCGCTGCCGTGACGAAAAAACTCGAGAACAAGGATTTCAGGGCTAAAGCGGCCGAGGCGGTGATCCGCAAAGAGGAAGACAAGAACAGGGATATCCGGGAGAAACTCGGCATCCTGAATGCGGCCCTGAAGAAACTGGGATGATCTTTTCGAAGACGGGTCTGTCATGGAGATGATGGAATCCTCTCAGCGGGCAAGAATCAGGCAGGTCATCGAGGCGGCACTGGATGAGGACATCGGATCGGGCGATGTGACAACCGATGCCGTGCTCACCGGTGAGGAGATGGGCCTTGCCCGGGCCCTCGTGAAGGGAGACACCATCATCGCGGGCATCGAGGTCTTCAGGGAAGTCTTTCTCGTCCAAGATCCCACCCTGAACGTTGTCCTGTTGAAGAAGGACGGAGAAGCGGCCAGGGCCGGGGAGGTCGTGGCGGAGGTTTCGGGGAAGCTCCGAAGCATCCTCACGGCCGAGAGGGTGGCCCTGAACCTCTTCCAGAGGATGTGCGGGATTGCCGCCCTGACCCGGCGATACGTGGAGGAGACGAAGGGGACAAAGGCAAAAATTCTCGACACGAGAAAAACCGTGCCGGGCCTTCGTATCCTCGACAAGTACGCCGTCAAGGCAGGCGGGGGGTTCAACCACAGGGTCGGCCTCTATGACGGGGTCCTGATCAAGGACAATCATATCAGTGCCGCGGGCGGCATCGCCAGGGCCGTCGGGCGGGTTGCAGGCCGCGCGCCCATGATGGTCAGGGTAGAGGTAGAGGTCAAGAATCTTGAAGAGGTCCGTGAAGCCCTGTCAGCCGGGGCGCATGTCATCATGCTGGACAACATGACCAGGGAGGACATGAGAAAAGCCGTCGCCCTCATCGCCGGCCGGGCCCTGGTCGAGGCCTCGGGGAATGTCACGGTTGAGCGGGTGAAAGAGATCGCCGAGACGGGGGTGGACTTCATATCGACCGGCACGATCACCCATTCCGTT
>JAPLJU010000230.1 GCA_026388445.1 Deltaproteobacteria bacterium | reverse complement strand
ATTAATAGATTTCAAATGGTTATAACTAGATAAAGAGCTATATGCATTTGAGCCCTTAAAGGGTGGGCTTTATCTCGGCTCGTTAAATACCTCATTTTTGGATACAATTCTTTGCTTGCGATTGAAAAGGCCCTATGTTAGAAATAAGAATTAGGCAGATCTCAGAGGACATCAAAATGGAGATTGATAAGAAGAAATGTGTTGGTTGTGGCAACTGCCATGCCGTATGCACGATTGGCGTCATCTACTTAGACGAGGATGGGAAGTCTGTTATCAACCAGGATGAATGTGTGGAGTGTTTTACCTGCTATCGGGTTCTTCGAAACGAAGGGTATCCGCCCTGGTTTGTCCGAGCTACTCGAAAGATTTTATCCCTGTTCCGACTCGGATATTTGGCAGAGGTTGATGTCTGTCCCACAGGCGCCCTCACCCCGGCGGAGTTGAATTGGCCGAGGAGCATACGGGCCCAGTTCAGCGACCCCACGACCACTCACCCGGGAACCGGTATTCGCGGAAGGGGCACCGAGGAGATCAAAACGAATGACGTGACGGGACGTCTTCGTCGAGGAGAGGCAGGCCTGGTCGTGGAGATCGGTCGTCCGGGGACCGGTGCCTTTTTCCGAGATATCGAAAAAGTCGCGGTTGCCCTGGCCAAACTGAAACCTCAATTCGAGAGCAAAAACCCTATCACGCAGTTGATGGTGAGCCCGGAAACGGGAAAGCTGCGAGACGACATCTTAAACGAAAAGGCCCTCTCGGCCATCATCGAAATGAAGATCAAACTCGAAAGAATCCCGGAATTCCTTCATGCCTTGGAGCAAATTCAGAAGGAGATCGACACAGTGACTAGCGTTGGGATGGGTTCGAAATGCCTACCTGACGGAACGATTCCTCATGAAGAATGGATAAGGAAGGCCGGATATACACTTTCACCGAATGGGAAAACGAATATTGGATTGGGGCGGCCCCTCTTCAAGGAGGAAGGATCATGACCAACACGCTCCATCGACAAGGAAGCCCGGAAAGCCTGAAGGGCGATTATGTAATTTTTGCGACCACGGCTAAAGGAATCACTTACGAAGGATCGGCCCCCAAACTACAGGAGTTCATGCGAATCTGCCTCAAATATCATCCCGTGAACATGGGCAATAGCGAGCAAGGGAATGTCCATCAGGACGACATGGACATCGAGAAGCTGATCGCGACACAGAAGGATGGCTCGGGTGCCGAGGCCGTGTTCACAGACCTTGACACCCTTCAAAAAGTTGTCGAGGAGTTGATTCGGGCCGACCTGGGCATCAGCATCAACATCAGCGGACTGATGGATGAGGTCCAGACCTGTTGCAGGCGGGCGGGAATTGAGAGACACAGTGCAGAGCATTCCCTCGGCTTTTGGGGAGCAAAGGACCGGCTGCCGGAAAGGGAAATTTTAGAATTCAACACCTTGTGCGGCCATGGCATGGTCTCGTTCAACCTCATCCGGAAAATGATTGAATATGTGAAACTTCGGCGTCTCACCCCAAAGAAGGCTGCAGGGATCATGGCCAAATGTTGCGAATGCGGTGCCTTCAATCCTGTTCATGCTGAGATGCTGTTGGAGAAAGTGAGAAAAGGCGAAAAGTTCGCCAGGGGATGATATCCCTTCCCAAATGCTTTTACCTCTTTTTCTCCGGACAAAGAAATGGAAACCTTAAAGCGAGATCTCCAAAGGTTGATCGAAGGAGAGGTCTTCTTT
>JAPLJU010000130.1 GCA_026388445.1 Deltaproteobacteria bacterium | reverse complement strand
GATTTTCCGATGAGGAGCTGAAATACCTCGCGGCAAGCGGCAGATTTTCGAAAGATGTGATCGATTACCTCGCGGAGCTCCGTTTCAGAGGGGATCTGGATGCGATGCCGGAGGGCACTGTTTTTTTCCCCGATGAACCCATTCTCCGCATTGTGGCCCCCATGCCGGTAGCACAGCTCATCGAAAGCCGTGTGATCAACCTGCTGCACATGCAGACAGTCTTCGCGAGCAAGGCTGCCCGCTGCTTCCTTGCCGCCGACGGTCGTGCCGGACTCATTGATTTCGGGCTCCGGCGCGCTCACGGTGCGGAAGCAGGCATCTACGCCGCCCGCTCCTCTTATATCGCCGGGTTCGACGGCACCTCGACGGTGCTCGCGGAGCACCTGTTCGGCATTCCTGCTTTCGGAACCATGGCCCACTCCTTCATCGAGGCCCACCAGGACGAGAAAGAAGCCTTTATCCATTTCGCAGAATCCAATCCCCGGATCGTGACTCTCCTGATTGACACCTACGACACATTAGCCGGTTCCGTAATAGTCGTCGACATCAAGGAAACGCTGGACAAGAAAGGAATCACCATCAGGGGAGTGCGACTCGACAGCGGGGATCTCCTCGATCTGTCCAGGAAGGTCCGCGCGATCTTTGATCAATCGGGGCTCGGGGATATCCGTATCTTTGTCAGCGGCAATATCGATGAATACGCGATACGCGACCTTCTCTCCGCCGGTGCCCCCATTAACGCCTTCGGTGTGGGGACGAAACTCGACACCTCGGCCGACATTCCCTACTTCGACTGTGCGTACAAACTCATGGAGTATGCCGGGCAACCCCGGCTCAAGAAATCCGAAGGAAAGGCCACCTGGCCCGGCAGGAAACAGGTTTTCAGGTACTACAGAGGCAGTGAGATGGTCAGGGACATCCTGACGCTGGAAGGTGACCGCCAGGAAGGAACGCCCCTCATAAAACCCTTCATGAGGGATGGTCAAAGGCTTGGAAGGCCCGCGCGCCTGAAAGACATCAGGGATCATGCGCTTCGTGAGATTGCGGCTCTCCCCGAATACCTCAAGGGTCTTGCCCGCACGCCCCCCTACCCCGTGGAGATTTCCCTCGCCCTTAAACGGCTGAAGGCAGAGGTTGAGAAAAAAATAGGCTGAAGATTGAAAACAATCCACCAGCCCATTTCCCTCAGCAGATCCTTTTTCTATATCATTTCCTTTTCGGTCTGGTCGACGGCCCGGTCAATCTCCGCTTTCAGTCCGGCGGGCAGCCCCGGGATGTCCACGGACAGAAACCCTCTCACGATCGTCGACGTTGCTTCGTCTTCCGTCAGTCCCCGGGACATGAGATAGAGAATCTCTTCCTGGGCGATCTTTCCCACCGCCGCCTCATGAGACATCTCCACACCATCGACGGTCCCTCTCAGTTCGGGAATGGCATGAATCACTCCGCCCTTGAGGATGAGACCACGGCATTCCAGGTGGGCCTTGATGCCCGGAACCTCCCCGACGAGGTCCCCGCGGGAAATGATCGTACCGCCGTTGCTGATGGCCCTCGCAACGATCTCGGCCCTCGTATCCTCGGCCTTCAGAAACACCCGGCCCCCCACGTCCAGTTCGCTCCCCGGATTACCCACCAGAAGGCTGTAAAACCTCGAAACGGCCCCTTTCCCCACTAGGTGGATCGTGGGATACATCTGAAGAGACTTCACGGGTTTCATGCAGATGTAATTGTTAAGAAAGAGCCCGCCTTCCTCGACCATCCCCACGGATCTCGGTCGAACCATCATCTCCTCGGCCCAGTGGTGGATCATGGTAAAGCTCAGCTTGGCGTTCTTTTTGACGAAAAACTCGGAAATCCCCACGTGGAGCCCCCTCCGGAGATGCGGCGCTGCAGCGCATCCGGTGATGACGTGGAGTTCGGAGCCCTCCTCTGCGATGATGAGGTTGTGCACGTACTGGCTCAAATTCTCTTTATCCAAGTACAGGCAGGCCTGGACGGGGTAGATGACCCTGCTCCCAGGCAGGGCTCGAATGACGTACCCATCGTGCAGCTCAAGCTGCGCTTTGGCCGTGTACTTGTCGGCGTCCACCGAAACCAGCTTCCAGTAATAATCGTGGATCCAGTCACACTCCTTCAGGGCCCTTTTGATGGGAATCACCTCAAGCCCCTCCTGCTTGGAACGGGAAAAGATGGCTGCGGTATCCATCTGGATGTAACTGCCTGACCGCCCGGTTTCCTGGGCATCAATGCCCGCCTTGATCATCTGCTTGCGATCCTCATCCGACAGCTGGCTCAGACTGTCCAAGGCGCCGTGCTTCACCGGCTCTGCCGTGAAGGTTGAAAGGTCCACATCCGGTCCCAGAGCCGCTTTCTTTTCCTTTGCCTTCAGGGCTCTCTCGTCTACGTCGCGCATCGCACACACTCCTCGTATCCCATTTTTTTAATGCATCTGAAGATTTCCGTCGGATTTATTTTGCATGACAGAACCCCGTCGAAAAGAACCTGCCCTTTGTCAGCCGAAACGTAATCCAGGATGAATCCCGTGTGGGTGATAATCAAACCCATCTTCACCCGTTCCAGTTTCTGCTGCTTGAGGGATTTTGCACCGTCGTGTTCGACATCCCTCTGGAGCAGTCGGCTGATCATATTCCCGATGAGTGATATGTTCTCGAGATCCACGCCCGACTCCGGTTCATCAAAAAGAAGCAGCTCCGGATTCTGTGCCATGAGCTGCAGCAGCTCCGATCGCTTGATCTCCCCACCCGAGAACCCAACGTTGATGTCCCGCTCCAGAAAATCACTGAAGTTGACTTTACGGGCCAGGTCTTCCACGTCGACCTTTTCCCCGGTGGCGCAGATCTGCACCATCTGGCGGGTTTTAAGGCCGTGGATGGTGGGTGGACGCTGATAGGACATTCCGATCCCCAACCGGGCCCGTTCATTGACGGGCAGATTGGTAATGTCGACGTCCTTGAAGTAGATCTTGCCGGCAACGACCCTGTACTGGGGGTATCCCATGATCGTCATCAAAAGGGACGTTTTGCCGGAACCGTTCGGACCGAAGAGGATGTGCGTCTCCCCGGGGTTGATTTCCAGATCAATGTGCTTCAGAACCTCTTTCTCCCCGATTTGGACCTGAAGATCTTCTATCCGTAACATTATTCACTCCTACCGAAAAATTCTTGAATGGATCGAGCAAACGATTATTCTTAGGCCTTTTTCCCTT
>JAPLJU010000217.1 GCA_026388445.1 Deltaproteobacteria bacterium | reverse complement strand
ACGACTCCGTTTCTTATTATGCTTTTTGTAATACGCCTCAGAGCAAAGGATAACCGCAGCAGCACCATCGCTCTGCGGACAGCACTGCAATACAGTAATCGGGTCTGCAATCATAGGCGAAGCCATGATTTCTGCAACGGTAACTTCTGTCTTATACTGCGAGTAAGGATTGGTCATACCCGCCCTGTGGTTCTTGACAGAAGGATAACAAATGTCCTCAATCGTCGCTCCGCGCTTCTCCATAAGCCGATTACACAGTTTGGCAAAAAAGGCGGGCATGGTGAGAGCCAATTTTCCCTGGAGATCACCCTCGATGGCAAGTAGTCCTTTGCCGAACTTCTTATTAAAGGCGGATAGCGACTCTACCCCCAACGCAATTCCCACATCGCAGGCCCCCAGCGCGATGTCGCGATGCAGCAGATGGACGGCAGTGGATCCGCTGGCGCAGGCGTTTTCAACGGTACACATTGGAATCCGATCTACACCCAGGCGGATGAGAATGGATTGGATCGGCGTGGGCGGGCTAAAGAGGGTTCCACAGTATGCGGTTTGGAACTCCTTGGGAGAGATTTCAGCATCCCGAACGGCGGCCAGAGCAGCGGCGGCACCCAAATCATTTACCGTCAGACTGCCATGCTTGCCGAAAATAGTTTGACCAATACCCAGTACATATACGTCTTTCATTATTTAGCACCTCCGCGTTCTGCCTCACAAGGCACATAATAATAGCCCAGAACCTCTGTCCCATCTTTCTCAGTCCAAATTATGCCGGTCTCCACCTTTACCTTCATCCCGGTTTTCACATCCTCCACATTCGCGTGAATCTGCCCAAACACACGGGTACCTTCAGGCAGGTCGATATAGCCGCCGATTATGGGGGGCTTATAGGGGCCTACGGGAACCCGTGTTACACTGAAGGAAAACAAAGTTCCGACCGTGCTGAGAGGCACCTTTTCTTTATTCTCAGAAGAGCAGAAGGGACATAGCTCTACCGCAGGATAAGAGGTCTTTCCGCAATCCCTGCACTTATTCCCCATCTGAACAAATTTGCCGTCCTTCTCGTCCAGGGCTCCCGGGTGAAAAATGATTTGCTTGCTCATGGTATTTACTCACCCCTTTCTCTTTATTTCGACTCTGAGTCTTTGATATACTTCTTTTTTGCTTTTATGTAATAATCTGATCCATCTACATTCGGTATTAGCTGAAGAGTCCCGTTATCGCTCTGGTCATTCTTACCCTCCCTGTCTATTTCAGGTTCCGGGAGATGACGAGGCGCTGGACCTCGGAGGTCCCCTCGACGATCTGCAGGATCTTGGCGTGCCGGTAGTAGCGCGATACGGCGTACTCGTTCATGAAACCGTAACCGCCGTGTATCTGATAGGCGTCACTGGCGGCCTTCTCGCACATCTCCGAGGCGTAAAGTTTCGCATAGGCGGCCTCCAGCGTGTGCGGGAGACGGTTGTCTTTCAGCCAGGCCGCCTTGAGGTACATGTTGCGCGCGAGTTCGGTGGCCATGGCCATATCGGCCAGCTTGAAGGAAATCGCCTGGAAGTTGATTATCGGCTGGCCGAACTGGACCCTTTCTTTCGCATACTTCAGGGAAGCTTCGAGACAGGCCTGCATCAGCCCGACGGCGATGGCGGCTACACTAATCCGGCCCGTTTCAAGAACCGCCAAATGTTGGGCAAAGCCCCTGCCTTCCTTTCCGAGAAAATTCGACACCGGAATCCGGCAGTCTTCGAAGATGCACTCATGGGTGGCCGAATGCCGCCAGGCCATCTTGTCGTATTTCTTGCCCAGGGAGAAGCCCGGTGTCCCCTTCGGAACGATGAAGGTGTTGATCTGCTCCTTCTCTCCCGGCTTCTGTGCCTTCGTCCGAGCCGTAATGATGACGAGGGAGGCATTATCCAGGCCGATGTTGGTGATGAACTGCTTCGTGCCGTTGATGACCCAGGAACCTCCGTCACGGACCGCCGTCGTCTTCGTGGCCCCCGCGTCGGACCCCGCCCCGGGTTCCGTGAGCCCGAAAGCGCCGATTGTCTTACCCCGGGCCATGGGGATCAGCCACTTCTGTCTCTGCTCTTCAGTGCCGAAGACATAGAGTTCCTGGGCCACGACACTGGTTGTCACATCGAGCAACCCCCCGAGGGTCGTGTCACCCCGCGACATTTCCTCGATGCAGATGTGCATGCCCAGCCAGTCTCCGCCGCTTCCGCCATATTCCTGCGGGAAGGGGATGCCCATCATGCCGAGGTCGGCCATCTGCTTTATGATGTCATAGGGATACTCGCCCGTGGCCTCCCCCTCCTCGGCCCTTGACGCGACAACCTCATCCACGAACTTCCGGGTCATATTCCTGATCATCTCTTGCTCTTCCGACAGTCGAAAATCCATGCGTGTCTTCTCCTTTCCGCCACTCAGCCGCCTTTAAACAAAGGCTTAAATCCCCATTCTAAGTTATCATTCCGTCCTTCGCTCATACTTCGACACGTTCCCGTGACTGAAAAACGAAGAAGTTTATCCTGGGCAAAAAAACAGATTCTTCGCTTTCCTCAATTTCCCAATTTTTTAACTTCCATCTTTACCTCGCCGCCATGCGGATGGCACCGTCCAGGCGGATCACCTCGCCGTTGAGCATCGGGTTCTCGATGATGTGCCGGCACAGTTCCGCATATTCAGAAGGATCTCCCAACCGTGCCGGAAAGGGAACCATCTTCCCCAGGGCTTCACGCGCCGCTTGAGGCAGAATGGCCAGCATGGGCGTATTGAAGAGACCGGGCGCAATGGTCATCACGCGGATCCCGTACTCCGCACATTCCCGGGCCAGCGGCAGGGTCATGCCGACCACGCCGGCCTTCGATGCGCTGTAGGCAGGCTGTCCGATTTGTCCGTCAAAAGCCGCCGCTGAGGCCGTGTTGATGACCACGCCTTTTTCACCGTCCGGACCGGGAGTGTTCTTCACCATCTGCTCAACGGCCAAGCGGATGACATTAAAGGTGCCGATCAGATTAATCTGAACGACACGATTGAAGAAAGAAAGCGGCATGGGACCCTTCTTGGATAGAAGTTTTGCGGGATCCCCCACACCGGCGCAATTAATGACGACATTGATCCTGCCGAAGGCATCAAGTATTCTCTTGACCGCACCCTGAACGCTCTCCTCATTCGTCACGTCCGTCTTCGCGAAGACGACTTTCGACCCCAACTCGGCGATCAACTTTTCGGCACGATCTTCCTGAAGATCAAGAATCGCCGCCTTGGCGCCCCGGGAAACCAGCATGCGCACGCATGCTTCGCCAAGGCCGGACGCCCCACCGGTTACCATTGCAAGACTGTCCTGTATTTTCAACCTGCTTCTCCTTTCGCCTCTACTTTTTCTGCATATGGAAATTCTTCTTAAGACTGTTGCTCAGTTCGCCCCGGAGATCCGGGTGGGCCATGTTGATCAAGGCCTCTGCACGCTGTCGCTGGGACCCCGCCGAGCAGGATGGGATGCTTGATCTTGAGCAGCCTCGTCAACCGGGTCTCCATGATCTCCCCTTTCAGTCGATTCTGCGGACCTCCTGATTTCTGGTAATCCCCCGATACAGAATATCGCAAAGGTCTTTCGTGAGTTGATCCACGGAGAAGTCCCGATCGAAAATGACCTCGGGTAGGCAGAGGTGCTCAATCCCGCCGATCACGACCTGCCTGAGGGACCGGAGGGGAATATCATCCCGGATCTCGCGCTTTGCTACACCCTCCTCCAGGATGCCCAGAAGAATGTTGCTGTAGCGCTTCACCTGTGCATAGCAGTGTCCTCCGAAGTAGCCGGGAAAGCTGCGCACCTCCAGCAGGAAGAGTTTTGCGAAGACCCGGTTGGCCTCCAACATGTGTATGTGTAACCAGACCAGCCTGCGAAGCCGGTTGAGTGGCCCCTTGATCCCTCCCAGATCCGTCTCGATCTTCCCGACATAGTCATCCAAAAAATCGCTGAGAATCTGGTGCAGCAGTCCGCGTTTGTCACCAAAATAGCGGTAAATGAGGGCCTCGTTCACACCCGCGGTCCCGGCGATTTCCGATGTGGTGATGGCATCGAACTCCTTGTCCTTAAGGAGCTCGCGAAGGGCGTCGGCGAGTTTCACCCGGCCGGGTGGGTGGGAGCGGTTTTTCAGTTTGGGGGTATTTTCCTTTTCGTCCATCTAATCCTCCAAATGTAAAAACCACTTACCTATATTTTAAAGTGATTGCTGGTGAAGATGTGGATGTAAGTAATGCATACTTACACAATTGTAAAGTATTTTTATAGATTTTTTGCAACATCAGGGATGGATATATAAAGACTTGAAAATAAGTGGGAAATTTGAATCTTTGAGTGTCATCTATTAATCCGTTGGTCGTCGGTTCGATTCCGATACGGCCCACCATGAAATAGAAAAGGAGCACCGGGGTGCTCCTTTTTTTATTCTGGATAAAATCGCAAATCTACCGCGCGAGGATGATGGCGCTGTAAGCCTTTTCTTTGATCCTGCGGCTGATCCTCTCCCGGTGGAAGAAGGTCTCCTCATGGATCCTGTTCAGGAGTTCGTTGAAAGCAACATCGTCGGACTGGACGGCCTCACAGAATCTCGACTCGATGAGCGACTGCTCGACGTCACGGGCGATGTGCAGGAGGTCTTTCGCGGGTGTTGCACCGACCGCTATTCGCTTCGTCTTCTCCCGCAGCCAACCGACAAAGGTCCTCAGTGCGCCTTCGTTGAAGGACCTACCCATCCTGAAGTGGTCGGGACTTTCGGCCACCATCTCCGAAATCCGGCGGACCATGGCGTGGTGCTTCTTTTCCTCCTCCTCGAGGATGGACCAGAAATCGTGGTCGTCCTGTGCTATCCGGGCGCAGGCCCTATAAAACTCGCCCAAGGCGAGTTCGGCCTCTGAGATCATCTCCAGGATTCCCTGGATCGCCTGAAGGTCCTTCTGAAGCATTCCTGAATCCTTTCAAATAAAGAATGATGTTAAATATATGCAAGAAAAGTGCAAAAGGCCCGATTTGAATACAAAAAAGAATGGGGCGGTCATGGGGGCCGCTCCATTCATCCTTCCTTCAAACCCTTAATGTACTCGTCTGCAGGCATAGTACAGGGTTTGGTCATTGCGGTGCTACGGGCACTGTCATTTTCTTTTCTCTGTTCCCCCCCGGCATTTCGGATCTCTATTGGGATGACTGCAGACGTTCCAGGGACCGGATCAATACCGCAAGGTCTTTTTCCGGGATCTGAAGAGTCTCTTCACCTCTCCGGATCTCCACCTGGGGGCCCCCATCCGTCTCCACCTTTTGAACGGTCAAAGACCCATGCTCCAATCCCGCTTTCTCCGTTGGTGTGAACTCCCGGTAGGCGGCAGGAATGTAGCCGGGCTCAATCCAGTCCAGGGGATTGAACTCTGCGAACTGGATAAGAACACCGAAAGCGTGTTTCGGGTGGATGTAGGCTTCCCTCCAGCCGGGAACGGGCTGCCGCATCCCGAAAGTGGGGACCCCCAGCGACTGGAGCGTCTGGCAGGTCTCCTCGAGGTTATCAACCTGGATCGTGATGTGATGGAGCCCCTCGCCACGCTTCTTCAGAAACTCGTCCACGAACCCGCCCTCCCCCAGCGGGTCGATGAGTTCCAGAAGGCAGGATGTCCCGAGTTCGATCGTCGTCCATCGATATCTCTCCTCCGGCATGGGGCCGGTGTAGAGGACACGCCCGCCGAGCGCGTCAACGAAAAAAGACCTGGCCCGGACCAGGTCCCTCACGGCAACTGAAACGTGATCTATCCGCCGGATCATGAGCACCTCCCAGATTTCACCGAGTATGACTGTTGTATGACTCCTGTCAGATCAGCTCAAAAGAGGAGACAATGCGCTCGAGGTCGCCGCGATACCTGTCGAAATCCGTGCGGGCTCCGACAGCGAGGGCACTGAAAATCCTGTTTTTGCTCAGGGCAAGAGCAGAAATGGCGGAGGAGGGGTTTTCGCCCGCTCCGTATTGAAACTCGTAAACTGCCGCCTGGTCCGCATTTTTGACGCTGCTCGCGATGTGCTTGACAAACCGGTAACCCGGGTATGCACCCGAACGGGATTTGACCGTCTCCTTCACGAGCGTCTTGTCCGCCCCTAGAACATCTTTTGTCGTCCACTCCACGCGAGGGCTCGGCACCTCTTTTCCCCGCAGGGGGTCAGGGACGCGCGCGCAACCGGGCGGGCAGATTTCGATACCGCCTTCGATGCCGCCGATGCGCCAGTCCGCCGGGCAGGAAAACCTCAACCCGAGATCCGTCCGTTCGTGGAGCTGCCAGCCTTCAGGCGGCGCGGCTTCCTTGCCTCCAAACACTTTGTCAAAAAATCCCATGGGTACCCTCCTTTCCTTAGCTGAGATATCCCCCTCTTCCTCGGAATGTTCCGGCGAAAAAATCTCAGAAAGTCCGTTCTTAATTTAAAGATTTCGTCCGAAATTGCAACATTTAATGTAACGCCGGGCCCTGGCATGACCGGCTACGCAAAGGGGCATATGGATGGCCATTCCAAAGAGCTTTTACGCACTTTTTCGAAATGAATCCTTGACGGCCGTCATAATTCAGTGCTAATATTCCGAAAAATTTATATTGTACTCTGTCGCTTTCACTGGGAAGCGGGGCCAGAAGAGCCCGAGAGCAAGCACATCGCGTCAGGAAACCGGCCACCATGCTCTCAAGAGTGTGGTGGTTTTTTATTGAAAGGAGTTTGAGCATGGCAAAAAAATTGTACGTGGGCAATCTCTCAAGCGATGTAACCGATGAGGATCTCAAGACCCATTTCTCAGCACTGGGAAACGTCGCATCCGCGACGGTCATCCGGGACAAGCTGACCGGCATGGGGAAGGGTTTCGGTTTCGTCGAAATGGAAACCGACGCGGCTGCCGGTGAGGCCATCGGCAAATTGAACGGCACTTCCCTTCGTGGGAAAACGATCGTCGTGAACGAGGCAAGACCCAGAACGGATCAGGGAGGCCCGAGACGCGACAGCCGCGGTGGTGGATTCCGGGGCGGCGGCGGCCGCCGATTCTAGAAGGACAGCATTCTTCTTTTCGTTTCCATTCTGGAATTGCTCCCGTCACTGTGAACAGGTCGAGCATCAGATCATGACAGCCGATCCGCTGATCAGCTTCATCAGGGTCGGCCGGATCAAGACACGCTTCTGGGCCCTGGGGGATTCAGGAACACCTGTTTTGCTCCTCCACGGCCTGGGGGACTCGGCCGACATCTGGAAACACAATATCAAAGCCCTTGCGGCAAGTCACCGTGTCTTCGCGCCTGACTGGGTCGGTTTCACCGATAAACCCGACATCGAATACACCCCTGAAGTTTTTCTCCGCTTCATCCAGGACTTCATGTCGGCTTGCGGTATCGAGCGCTGCCACCTGGTGGGACATTCCCTCGGCGGCGGGCTTGCGCTGAAGTATGCCCTCACCCACCCCGGGCGAGTTGAAAAACTCGTCCTCGTCTCGAGCGCGTCTCTGGGGCCCGAGGTCACATGGCCCCTTCGTCTTTCCACCCTTCCCTTTCTCGGACCATGGGCACTCCACCCGACGAGAAGAATTCTCAGTATCTTCTTCAGGAGGCTCGTCTACGATCCGGACGTCATCACGGGTGACTTCGTCGATCTTCGATACAGACTGCTTCTCCCCAGGGAAAACCGCAGGGCCCTTCTAACGGTCCTTCGTTCCCTCCTGACCATCCGGGGCGTTCGTCCCCATATCCTGAATCCCGTCCTCACGAGCCTCGGACGCATCCGGAACCCGACGCTCATCATCTGGGGGACCTACGACCGGATCCTCCCCCTCAGCCATGCCTATCGGGCGAAGGCGGATATCCCGGGCGCAACCCTTCACATCTTCGAAAAATGCGGCCACATGCCGAACTTCGAATATCCCGGGAAATTTAACGACCTGGTAACAGCCTTCCTGGAGGGTTGAGCATCCCCGAACAGGCAGTCAATATGTTCCTCCTCCGCCGGATTGGCGGGAAATTTTTTCTTGCACTCCGGAGGCCGATTATGAAAAAGTGAACCGCTTTTTTCCCGGAAGGACATCACGACATTTTCAAAGGGAGAAAAAATGACGCAAGCCCTGGACGGCATTCGAGTGCTCGATCTCGCACCGCTTCTGCCCGGATCCCTCTGCACACAGATGCTGGCCGATCTCGGCGCGGAGGTCATCAAGATCGAGGGTCCCAACGGCGGCGACAATTTCCGGTCGGCGCCGCCCCTGATCAGGACCACGGGGAGTTTCTTTCACATCATGAACCGGAACAAGAAAGGTATGAAGCTCGACCTCAAGCATCCGCAAGGCCGAGAGGTCTTCATACGGATGGCCGGCAGGTCCGATGTGATCATAGAAAACTTCCGTCCCGGCATGATGCAGTAGATGGGGCTTGGCTACGACGATTTGAAAAAGATCAACGGCAGGCTCATCTACTGCTCACTCACCGGCTTCGGCCAGGACGGCCCCTACAGTCAGAGCCCGGCTGGAAGTCCCCTCCCCCCATTCTCGGCGAGCACACACTGGAGGTCCTCCGGGAGATGGGCTTCAACGAAGAAGAAATCCGCAGTCTCAAATCTCAGGGCGTCATTTAACAGACGCGCCGGGATCCTTCGATGGCTTTACGGGAGCCACACCGCAAGCAGGATGGCAAAGAGGAGTGCGGGGATCATGTTTCCCACGCGGATCTGGCGGATCTCCAGGAGATTGATGCCGATCGCGAGGATAAGAAGACCCCCCGTCGCCGTTACGGCGTTCAGGACACCGGGGTCCTGAAGGAAGGCAAGTTTCGCCGCAAGCAGTGTGATCGTGCCCTGGACAACCAGGACCGACAGGGCCGAGAAGGCAACCCCGATGCCCATGGATGACGCGAATGCCACGGAGGCCGTCCCGTCGAGAAGGGACTTGACGTAAAGGGTGCTCGTATCGCCCACGGTCCCGTCCTGTATGGAGCCGACAATGACCATCGCCCCGGTGCAGTAAAGGATCGAGGAGACGACAAATCCCCGGACGAAGGACGAGGAATCGGAACGGGCGCGAGCCTTCAGCCATTCGCCCATCCTTTCAACGCCCCTCTCGATGTTGATGACCTCGCCGGTGATCGCACCCAGGAGCAGGCACCCGATCGTGGCGAGAAGATTCTTGCCCGAAAGAGCCATCTGAAGGCCGATGAGAATGACGGCAAGCCCGAGGGCCTGCATGACGATGCCCTTCAAACGCTCGGGCAGCCTCTTGCCGATGATCACGCCGATCACGCTTCCCGCAACAATCGCCCCGGTATTGACGATGGTTCCCGTCAAGAGAAACTCCTTGAAAAGAATGTGCCGTCTCATATCACTGATCATCTCTCACGGCAAGAGAAAGTCTTTTTTCGCGCGACAAAACACACACTTCGATTGACAGGGCAGAGGATTGATTGATATGACGAACCTACCTGACAAAAGAGAGGTCTCGCGCATGAAGCACACATTCATCCTGCAGGAAGGAAAATGGCAGGCGACGGGTCATTATTTCGACGACCAGGGAAAAGCCATCCCCATCGAGGGGAGTGCCCGGATCACCCATCTCAAGCAATTCTGGCTCAATGAAAGCCGGATGAAACTGCTTCTCGAAGACAAATCCATCGGCATCGTCAACGACTACGAGATCACGCCTTTCGAGGAAGGAAGCGACACGACCGTGTGGAAGTCCCTGAACCCCTCTCTCGGCTATCTCTACGGGAAGTTCGTGATCGTCGGGGACTCCATCCTATCCATCTGCGCTTCTAAGGAAGGCACCTACACGGCAACGGAGTATCTCGTGAAGGTTGCCGACGACCACTACAGAAACAGGGGAGCTTTTTTCAGGGGGGATCAGAAAGTATCTTCCTGGGGGGTTGAGCTGAAAAAAATAGAATAACCCGTCAGGCGTTGATCTCGACGATGTCCCGGTCCTTCAGGACGTAATTTCTCTCCACCTTCATACCCTCGAACTTCGCCGAGCCCCAGATCCGGGCGAACTTCATTTTCATGACGAATTCCTTGTGGATCTTCTCGGCCAACTCCGTCACCGTGCATCCGACCGGCACGGTGAAGGGCCTGGAGAGGTCGGGAGGTTTTCCCGGCGGTTTCGAATAAACGCGGATGACCCCCGACAGGCTGAAGATCTCGCGCTTCAGATCCTCCAGCCCCTCTTTCCTCAGGCAGGAGACGGCCACCATGGGGTAGAAATTCCCGAAGCCTTCTTTCAGTTTCCCGAAATTCTCCTCCGCCCCAGGGAGGTCTTTCTTGTTCGCCACCACGACGGCCCGCCTGGTGACCCCGCGAAACTCATCCGACTTCTCAGGGCGTGTCCTGATGTTCCATTTCCCGAGCTGATCGAGGATAAGTTCGAGCTGGATCAGGGCATCCTCGGCGAGGTCGACGATGATGAGGATCCCGTCGGCAATCCTGATGATCCCCGAGACCCAGCCGTCCGTCGTCTCGTTGGCGATGGGCGGGAGATCCACGAGCTGGAACTGGATGTCCTCGTAGGGCATCATCCCGGGCAGGGGCAGAAGCGTCGAGAGCGGATAGTCGGCGATGACGGGGGTTGCCTTTGTGAGGCTGGCCAGGAGGGATGACTTCCCCGAATTGGCGAACCCCGCGAGGGCCATCTGGGCGGCGCCTTCCTTCGGGATGTTATAGAGGCTGTCCCGTCCGCCCCCCTTTTTCTTTCGCTGCTCGAGGGACTCCTTGTTGAGCTGGGAGAGCCGTCGGCGCAGATCAGCCCGCAGATGGTCGGTGCCTTTGTGTTTCGGGACCGTCGAAATCAGGTCCTCGAGGGCCGCGATCTTTTCGGCGACGGTTGACGCCGCCTTGAATCTTTTTTCCGCCGCTTTATATTCGGGGGGAAGGTTTGCCGGCATGTCTATTCTTCCATATTAAATGACGTTCTTCGGGGAGCAAAACCTACGGCTCCAGGCGAAAGATGTCGCGGTCTTTGTTTTGGACATCCGGGGGAGGTCCTTCGGGTATATCCTTGACTCGTCCCGCCCTGAAGACGGCAAGAACCCCCAAAACCAGGAGCACAACTCCCACGGTAAAAAGCGCGACGATACCCCCGCGCTTCGAGCCTCTGGAGAAGGCCACGAAACCATTATAGACCATCCAGGAGCCACCGGCAAGGAACAGGGCCCCGACGACATAGCCCAGAAAGATGCCCGAAACGGCCTTTCTCCCGCCGGGGACCGCCCTGGACGATCCGGCACCTGCAGGTGTCCCCTTTCCTTCGTGGGACGAAAGAATCTCGAGAATCCTGTTTCTTTCATCCGGATCCCTCGTCTCTTTCAGCCTTTCAATCAGTTTGTCCCTGTCCATGGCCTCGAAAAGAAAATATGATGAAAGTTCCTGAATTTCAAGAATTTTTTGTCATGACCCCGGCCTGACAGGACCGCCGACTTACCGAGAGTTACTTACGCCAGGACAGAAGCGAAAAAAATCAAAGGGATATCCCTTATCTGCCGATTATATAAAGAGGTCCCCGGACGAGGCTCCCCCTCCCCGGGTGTCGCCGGGGGGTGTGCCTGGCGTATTGAAAAGCGGCCCCCGATGTGCTAAACGAAAGTCAAAAATGATTGAAGCGTCAAGTGTTTAACTCTTTTTATGCCCGTTTATGAGTACGTAGCCCTCGACACGAGGGGAAAAAAGCTCAAAGGCATCATCGATGCCGGCAGCCTCACCGCCGCCAGGCAGAGACTCAGGGACAGCAGCATCTACCCGATAGAAGTCAGGGAGTCGTCGGGCCGAAAAAAGGAAAACGTCGTTGACGACCGCTCCGTCGGCAACATCCTCAACCGCGTCGGTATCCAGGAATTCTCGGCCATGACGCGGCAACTCGCGACCCTCCTCGGAGCCGGCCTCCCCCTGGTCCAGTCGATCAACACCATGGTCACCCAGACCAGCAATCCCGTGCTCAAAAAAACGCTGGC